>JAEXPO010000665.1 GCA_023446675.1 Bacillota bacterium
TCCGCCTGTCGCCGCATTGTAAACATATACCACGTCTCCGCCGGTAAGATTATTGATTTTCACGGTATCCGCCGCATTGGCATTATTGGTGACAATGATGCTGCTGACATTGGAGGCGCTTGATTTAGGCTCGGCCTCATAGCCTGCCGCAACCCTGTCGCTTTCGGCGTAGCTCTTTTGAGTTACAGTTACATAAACGGTTCCCGCCGATCCGCCAAGCTGAGATACAAGCACCGTAGCGGTTGTTTCATAGGTGGAGACGGTAGCGGTTCCAAGCTGAGTACCGCCCACACTCTTATCATAAACCTTAACGATATCTCCGCCCACCAGACCCGTTACGGTGATGGTGTCGTCAATGCCTGCGTTGTTGACAATGCTTATGCTGGAAACGGAGGGTGCTTCGGACCTGGATTCCGCCGCATAAGCCGCCTGGATTCTGTCGCTTTCCGTTTTATTTTTGCTTGTCCGCGTGACATAAATGCTTCCCGCTTCGCTTCCAAGCTGTGTCACCGACAGGGAGACCGAGGAATCATAGGTACCCACCTCACCGGTTGCCAGAAGCTCGCCCGCCTTAGCCGCATTATAAACATTAACCACGTCGCCTGCGGCCAGCCCTGTCACCTTTATGGTATCCGCAACACCTGCCTTATTCTCAATACTGATATTCGCACTCGCCGGCTCCGCCGATTTAAGCTCCGCGCTGTAGTCGGCTTTGGTTCTTTCGCTTTCCAGCTTGTTGCTCGAAGTAACCGTTACATAGATGCTCCCTGCTACCGAGCCAAGCTGCGTAACAGTCAGCGTTGTGGAGGAGGCATAGGTATCCACGGTTGCGGTTGCAAGAACCGTGCCTGCTTTTTCAGCGTCATAAATTTTGATGATGTCGCCTGATGCAAGGCCCGTAACCTTAATGGTATCGGAGGTTCCCACATTATTGACAATTTCAATGACGCTTGTCGAAAGCTGCGCTGACTTAGCTTCCGCGGCATAGTCCACCTTTGTTCTCGCACTTTCAGCTTTTGACTTGCCTGTAATGGAAATATAAACACTTCCGGCATTGGTGCTCAGCTGGGCAATGCTTATGCTGACGGTGGCGCCTGATTCCAGGGCAGCCGAGCCTAAGAGCGTACCTCCGGAGGCGGCGCTGTATACCTTTACCGCATCCCCGATTTCAAGTCCTGTAACCTGGATAATATCTGATGTACCGGCGTTATTGGAAACAATAACGTTGTCCGCTTCAACCGCCGTTGAGCGTGATTCGGCGCTGTAATCCGCCTTGACGCGGCTGCTTTCCTGCTTGTTGCTGGAGGTTACGGAAACATAAACGCTGCCGGCCTCCGTACCGAGCTGGCTGATGCTTATAGTGACATAGGAGCTGTAATCGGCGGCGGTTGCTGAACCGAGAAGGGTCCCGCCCTTAAGGGCGTTATAGACCTTCACCGTATCCCCTGCCGTAAGCCCGGTCACCTCAACGGTATCGGCGGTTAAGGAATTATTCGTTATGACAATATCGGACGCGTCCACGGAGGTGGAAACGCTCTCCGCTTCGTAATCGGCCTTAACACGGGCGCTCTCCAGCTTACTCGAAGCCGTAACGGAGACATACACGCTGCCGGAGCCGGTACCCAGCTGGTTTATGGAAACGGTGGCATAGGAGCCCAAAGAAGGCACCTCCGTATAGCCAAGCAGCGTTCCTCCCAGAGCGGCGCTGTATACCTTAATAACATCGCCTTCCGTAAGTCCGGTAACCTCAACGGTATCCGCAGTACCCACAACATTGTTGGTTACAATGATGTTGTCGGTGTCCGGCGCTTCGCTGGTCGCTTCGGCCAGGTATTCAACCTTTATTCTGGAGCTTTCGTTTTTCCCCTTGCTGGTAACCGTTACATAAACATAGCCTGCGGAGGTTCCCAGCTGAGTAATGCTTACGGTGGCCTCGGTTTTATTTGAGGCAACGGTGGCTGTTCCCAGAAGAGTTCCGTCGGACGCTAAATCGTAAATCTTAATAATATCATTTGCAGCAAGTCCGGTAACCGTTACGGTATCCGCTTTGCCTGCGGGGTTGTTAATCACGGCGACATTATAGGTTTCCGTTGTATTGGATACGGACTCTGAAACAAAATAAACAGGAATGCGGATGCTTTCCAGCTTATTTTTGCTGGTTCGGCTCAGGTAGATGTAGCCGCCGTCGGTGCCAAGCTGAGTGATAGTGATGGTCGCTTCGGTTTTCGAGGAAGCCACTGTCGCGGAGCCTAAAATACCGGTGCCTGTTGTTGTTTCATAAGCTTTGATAACATCCCCGGCTGTAAGGCCGGTCACCTTAATGGTGTCGGAGGAGCCGACATTATTGGTAACAGTAACCTTTCCCACACTCACAGCGTCGGATACCGGTTCGTCCAAAAAAGGCATCTTAATCCGTACGCTCTCAAACTTGCCCTTGCTGGTAACGCTTAAGTACACATAGCCGTCCTCAGACATAAGCTGGGCGATAGTAACGGTAACCTCCGTCTTTGAAGTGGCAACGGTTCCGTAGCCTAACAGAGTTCCTCCCGACGATTTGTCATAAACCTTTAAAACATCTCCCGCCACAAGGCCTGTGACGGTTACGGTATCGGAGGTATTGCCGTTATTAACAATGGTTATCTTTGACGGTGCAGGAGCGTTTGAGGTGTTTTCACCAGGATAGTATACGGCAATGCGTTCGCTTTCCCTTTTGTCAAGGCTTAAGACGGAAATGTAGCAATAGCCTGACATCTTGCCCAGCTGAGACACATTCATGCTCACTTCGGTTTTGGAGGAGGCTACCTTGGCCGAGGCCAAAAGATTTCCGCCCCTGGCCGCGTCATAAACATAAACGGTATCCCCCAAAGACAGATAGGTAACCGTGATGGTATCATTGATACCCGCATTATTGACAATGGTAATATAGTCGGGATTGAGAACGGCCGACTGAGATTCCGCAAGATAATCGGCCTTCGTTCTCGTACTCTCCAATTCACCCTTATTAGTAAGGGATATGTATACACTACCGGCTTCAATACCTATTTGGGTAATTTTCAGTGTCGTTTCGGTCTTTGATGCGGCAACAGTGCCCGAGCCTATTAATTTACCTCCGGTTTGTGCGTTGTACACCTTTATGGTTTCACCGCCATATAACCCGGTAACATAAACCAAGTCGGCCTTTCCGGCATTGTTTGTCACTACAATGCTGCTTGAAGAGGGCGGGCCTGTTTGAACCTCGGCCGCATAATCCACCTTGGTCCGGCTGCTTTCAAGCTGGCCCTTGCCGGTAACGCTCACATAAATACTCCCGGCAGCCGTGCCGAGTTGGGAAATCCTTATGGTAACTTCCGTTTTACCTGTGGATGCCGTTGCTGAACCAAGCAGCTTCCCTCCTGTGGCAGCCGTGTAAATCATGGCTTTATCACCGCCTGCCAGGCCTCCAACTACAATAAGGTCATAGGTGCCCGTATTGTTTGTTACCGTAATACTGCTGGCCTGAGGGGCTGAGGTGGTGGTCTGTGCATTAACGCTTATAACCCCCGTAAATGCCATCATCACGGCTAAAACAGAGCCCAGGGCTCTTTGTAATCCTTTTCTCACTCCTATACCTCCTGGTAAAAATCACTATAGTTTATATCGTTCATCCGGCCAAAGGTATTAAGCGCTTTCCTTAAATCCATACATTTTTGTAACAGAAATATAATAATTGAGAAAAAAAGAACCGTTAAGCTAACGGTTCTCTTACGGATCTATTATGGATTATTTTTCCACTCTTCTTTTAAAATGGCATACTGATAAGCATTATGCCAAAGAGGCTCTCCATTGGCCGATCTCTTAAAAAATCCGGCTTTCAGATGGCTTCCTTCCCTTCGCATACCCAAACGCTCCAGCAGCTTCCATGACGAAGCGTTCTCCATGTTGCACCGTCCAATAATACGATGGGCCTTTTTCTCATTGAACCCATACTCCAGCATGCGAAAGGCGGCCTCGGTGGCATAACCCTTTCCCCAGTAATCCTGATTGAAAACATAGCCTACCTCCCAGGTGTCATACTCCTTGGGATTGACTTGCTCAAAATACATATTTCCGATGAGCTTGGGACTACCTTTTAAGCAGACCGCCCAAAAGGAATCGTTCTTTGAACGGGCAGCAGCTTCCACTTTACAGTCATCCCTGTTGAGGGGGCCATAGGGTTCATAGCGTACAACCTTTTCCGATGAGAGGTACTCATGCATGTCCTTCCAGTCGTCACATGAAAAACGTCTGAGAATCAGGCGTTCTGTTTCCATAGGCGCCATGGCTTTTCCATCTCCTAATCCCAACAGCTTAAAGAAACCGGGTTTTTTCATTTTTTTCCGCCTTCCAAATAAAATCGGAGGTCACGCGCACTTTGCCAAAGAAGAAATACTTAAATTATTATATCCCTTCCGGTGCGAAGTTCAAGCGGATTTACGGAAAAAATGAGCTGCCCGTGCAAGCTGTTTCCCGGGAAGGATGGCAAGCCCGGAGCCCAAGGCAATAAGGAGCATGCCGGCTGCAGGAATCCCTGAAATGGTTTCGCCCAGGATAAGAATCGCCAAAACAGGCGCCAGAGCCGGTTTTATCATAAAAACCAGGGATGCGTTAATGGCACCGGTTTGCTTTATGGCCTCAAAATAGCACAAATAGCCAATGCCGGTGACAAACAGCCCCAGATAAAGAAGCTGAAAAGCATTCCCTGTCCCGATTCCCGAAATAACAGGCAAACCGAAGGCCAGCAAGCCCACCAGAAGAAAAAGGGAACCTGAAATAAAGGACAGGCTGGTTAGCACCACTCCGCCGTATTTGGCTACCCGGGTTCTGTTGAAAACCGTATAAAAGGAAAAGGTCACCGCAGCCAGCACCGCCGGCACGAACCCGGATAAATCCGAAGAAGCCGAAAAGGGGTCAAAAAGAAGAATAAGGCCCAGGAGGCTTAAAGGCAGTACAAGGAGCATTTTTTTTCCTGTTTTTTCTTTTAGTATCCATCGGGCAAAGGGAATGGTAAAAACAAAATTCGTACTGAAGATAACCGCAACCATGGAGGCCTTTCCCTGGGTGACAGCCAATTGGAAAAAGGACATGCTGACCACTACGTTTAAAAAGCCTGACAGGCAGATAAAACCCCAGTCCTTAAGCCCCAGGGCAAGTTTTTTCTTTCGGATTTCCCAAAGGGCAAAAGGAAGAAGAAACACGCCTCCTGCAATAAATCTTAAAAAAGTCAATTGAAAAGGATTTAGCTGTGGGGAAGTCATTTTCCCCACAATCTCCATGGAGCTGAAGGCCAGGGCTGTCATGAGTATGAAAAGATAACCCCTGTTACCTCCCTTTCCCTCTTTGCTCCGATTATTCTGACTCTCCATACCGTCTCCTTTACCTTTTTCTATCTGATCGATTTAAGAAGGTTTTAGATTCCAGCCCGGTTCAGGCCTTCACGAATTTGGCCTATGTAAGGCATACAGCTTTGTTCCAGTGCCTTATCGGGAAAATCCAGGGGAGGCAGTCCGAAATGTCGGGAAACAATTTCACCCATAAGAAAATTTCCTCCCGCATTGACATGCATGCCGTCCAGCATAAGGCTTTTATAACCTTCCCTATCATCATCATGAATGGACGCCATATAGGCGTAGGAGTCGATAAGAGGAAGGTCATATTCCCCGGAAAGACTTCTTACCGTATCCATATAGGCCTCAAAGACGGGACGGAAATCCGGCATACAACGCTCATAAAAGGGGCAGTAATATGTCTGAACTGCAGGCTGAATATTATCCGAAAGGAGCCGGTTGACGAGCCTGGAAAGGCTGTCCCGGTATTGGGTCAGTCCGTTCATACCGTTTCTCATGGAGTCGTTGCCGCCTATGGTGATAATCGCAGCCACAGGCGAAACGGGGATCACATCCCTGTTATAGCGCTCCAGAAGCCCTTCTGTGGTATCTCCGCAAATACCCTGATTGATAACAAGGGTGTTTCTTCCGATGTTCTGGCGCAAATTCATATTCAGCCAATCCACCCAGTTATGGCTTCCGCAGCTGTGAAAAAACAGCTCCGTATTGCTGGAACCGTAGGCCAGAATCCGATATCCCTTCTCCGGATTATCCTTAAAGCCTTGCACCAGGCTGCTTAAATTTACCATAGCCCATCCTCTTTTCTTATTTTATTATGGCGTTTAAAGGGTTTCATCCCCTCTCCATTATTATAGTATTGATACTTATAGCAGCAAACACATATACTATTATATATCCATAGCTTCAAAGCTATGAATTCTACCTGGAACAATGGCGCCTCCTCCATGGCAGAAAGAACGGGCCAAATTCTAACGTTACACACTTACGTAAGAAGGAGCTTTTTATGGAACTGCTGCAGCTGAGATATTTTCTAAAGGCCGCTCAAACGGAGCATATGACACGGGCCGCCGAGGCGCTGGGCATAGCACAGCCCACTCTGAGCAAATCCATACGCCTTCTTGAGAAGGAATTGGGTGTTTCCCTTTTTAACCGAAGCGGAAAGACTACTCGTCTTAATGCCAAGGGGAGAGTATTCTCTGAAAGGGTAAGCAAAGCCCTTTCTGAGCTCGAGGAGGGAAAAAGAGAGCTTCTTTATATGGAGGATCCGGATAAAGCTCCTATCCGATTGGCCTTTTTGGCTGCTTCCCCCCTGCTTCCGGTGCTTCTGGGAGCCTTTCGAAAACGGTATCCAGACACAGCCTTTACCCTCATTCAGCAGCTTAACGGAGCCGCCTCCGGCGATTTTGACCTGTGCGTCTCCTCCCTGCCGCTCCCCATTCCCGGCTTATCCCGCCGCTTGCTTCTGACAGAGGCTTTCTATCTGGCCGTCCCCACCGACCACCCCCTGGCAGACCGGAAAAGTATTCAGCTTAGGGAAGCCTCCGGGGAAGGGTTTATTCAGCTTAAGGCCGGAAACAATTTAAGAACCATCACCGAGAATTTTTGCATTGAGGCGGGCTTTACTCCGCAAACCCTTTATGAGACGGATAATCCGGGTACATTAAGAGGCCTCATCACGGCCGGGCAGGGAGTGGGTTTTATACCCGCTCTTACCTGGCATGAAAGAAGCTATGACACCATCCGGCTCATTAAAATTACGGAGCCGGTTTGCCGGCGCAATATCTGGCTGTCCTGGCGCGAAAACGGCTCTTCTTCGGAACGGCTTAAAGTCTTTCGGCAATTTATGTTTGCCTATTTTGAGACACTTCAGAAGGAGGATCACGATTAACCGGCAGCCTCCAAAAAACTCCTGATTGCAGATAAATAGAGTGCCCTTACGCTGAAGTCTACTGGAGTGATGAAATCGTTTCAGAAATACCTCTGGCCTTAATTCGCCTCAATGGACTTATAATGGAGAGCACTGCCGTTAACATGCAAAAAGCAAATACCATGATTAACTGTATCAAAGGGAATTGCCACTCCCCCTGAAGAAAATCAGTCAGCACCTTTCGCAGAATAACACCAAGAATACTTCCCATAATACAGCCGCCTAGACTGTATAGGGACGCTTCAGTTAAAACCATCACCGAAAGCTGTGAACCCGACATACCTACGGCTCGCATGAGTCCTAAATACCTCTTCTTAGCTTCCACGCTTGTGTTCATTGTGTTGATTATATTCAGGATGCTGATGAAAGCTATAACCCCGATAAAACCGTATATAAACACCGCCACGGTCAAAAAGGCTTGTTTCGCCTCCGCATTGTATTGACGTCTGTCCTGAAAAGTCACCTGCTCGCCGGCAATCGACTTTATAGCAGCCAGGGCCTGTTCATCATTCTTATTTTCAAGCTTTATATCTACCGACTTATACGCAGTATCAGACGTTATTTCCGCTAACAGCTTTTCCGTGGTTACAAACGTAGCCATTGCCGGTTCCTCACCTATATAATTGGGAACTGAACGGAGTATGCCCATCACCGTAAACACCTTGGTTCCCTTGGGAGTTTTAATGTAGACCTTGTCTCCCAGCTTCATCTCCACCGTTGCTACTGAGACGTTATTTCTGACGGTTCTTGTAACTGAGATAATCCCGTTTTGCGCATTGAGCTTATCTTCGTCCAAAACACCGGCAGTCAGATACTCCTTTGCCCATTTAAACTGAGCTTTATCATAGGAAATAACCCATGAATTTTCCGAAGCGATAAGTAAGCCATCGCCCGCTATCTCGATTATTTTATCCTTTTCCTTATACTTGTCGGTCAGCCTGGAAGCATCAAATGTGGCATTCACATAACTTGCCATTCTTCCGTAAACCTGTTTTATCCCTTCGATACTTAGCAGCTTCCGATAAGTATCCTCATTGATTCCCTTTCCGTATGACAATGAAATGTCCGGTGTATACGGTCTGATGGACTTGGTGCCTGTATATTCGGGAGCGATGAGAAAATTAAAGCCCAAAAACATGATGATGGTCAGAGCAATGGAACCCGACATCAAGAAAAGTGTCTTCTTTTTGCTTGCGGCAAGTGTTATACCCATGGCAACCTCGGTGCGGAACAACTTCGTGAGTAACCCATATTTACGTTCTTTACGTATTTTCACCTCATTGCTTCCGGTTAGGGCATTCACAGGTGAAACCCTTGCGGCTTTTTTAGCCGGCAGGATGGAAGCCATATAAACCGTCAGAAATCCGGCGATAACACCTGATCCAACGCCTAGCGGACTGAAGCTAAGCAAAGGGATTTCCCCAAAGAGCTGAGGATTATAAAATTTTAGCAACACAGAGCAGGCAATGGCCAAAAATATTCCCATCAGTACTCCGATTGGGATTGCACGAATGGCTATCGTTAAGCCCTCCAGTCTAACCAACCTTTTTATCTGTGCCTTTGACGTTCCGATGCACCTTAAAAGCCCAAACTGGCGTACACGTTCCATTACCGAAATGTTGAAGGTGTTGTAAATCATTACGAAGGCGGCAGCTAGGACAAGGAAGAACAGGATGGCCCCCACGGCATAGATATTTTGCGCCCTGTTATGCCTGGTCTGCAGCATCAGCGCTAAAAGCGCATCGTTTCTTGCAATCCTGCTATCCGGAATAGTGATTGCCCGCTTGATCTGGCTTTCGGCCTTCTGTATATTTATGCCGTCTTTAAATAAAATAATAAAATCATGTGCTTTCACAGTTATGCTTTCCGAAGCGCTCATGGACAGGATCACACCCGCTATACCAACTGCCTTGGTAGCGCCCAGATCGTCATATGTTCCGCTGATAATAAAATCCTTGACATTTCCGTCGGGCAGAGACAGGCTGACAGTATCGCCAATTTTCAAAGCGGGACTGAAGCTTTCAGTGACCCATTTTTCAAGAAGAACCTCATTATAAGCAGTACAATACCTGCCCTCAGACAGCACAAAGTTAAGATTTTCTGCAAAATTCTCATCAATAGCGGCAAACGCGCACTTCTTGCCGTTTACAGTACCTTCGCCAAGGTCTTTGATACTTCCGGAATTTTTTACATCAACCCGGCCTCTAATAAAGTCTATTTCTTGTTGAGACGGATTTCTGAGTAAAATATGATAGTTCCCTCCGCTCTTTATCACTTGAGCCCTTTCAAATTTCACCATTGAGTCCAGTATGGAAAAAATACCGACTACGAGGGTAACGGCCATAACCACGCTTATGACGGTCAGCCTTGTTTTTCTTTTGTGCGCGGATAGGTGTTTAGGGACGATGTCCAGATAGCTCTTCATTTTCGGACACCCCCTAATTCAGATAAAATACCGTCCTCAACACTCAGAACACGGTCTGAGAAAGACGTATAATTTTGGTTGTGCGTAATCATAATGAGTGTCTGAGCATACC
>JAEXPO010000108.1 GCA_023446675.1 Bacillota bacterium
GTATAACCGCCTGTAAAACATTAATGAGCTGGGCGATATTGGCCATAACCACCCGGTCACTGTACTTGTTGAAAATATTCAGGGTAAGACCTGCAACCAGCGCGTCCCGCATGGTGTTCTGCTGGTAGAGGAAGCCGGGGTTGGTGCCGGGCTCCACATCATGCCAGGTTCCCCATTCATCCACAATAAGGCCTACTCTGCCCTGAGGATCGTAGCGGCGCATAATTTGGCTGTGCTTAACAATAAGGGGTTCCATTTCAAGCGCCTTTGAAAGCGCTGTATAATACTCCCCAAGGGTAAATTCGGTGGCGCTGCCCTTGTTCTGCCAGGTATTTGTAACCGTGTAATGATGAAGGGTAATGGCATCCAGAAAGCGTCCGGAAATGGACATAATGGTGTCCGTCCAGTGCTCATCGCCAGGGCCACAGGCAATACGGTAAATTTTATTGTCGCCATAATTCCGGACATAGGTCTGGTACCTTCTGTACAAATCCGCATAGTACTCGGGGCGCATGTTGCCGCCGCAGCCCCAGTTTTCATTGCCCACACCGAAGTATTTAACCCTCCAGGGCTCCTCCCTGCCGTTCTTTTTACGAAGCTCAGCCATGGGGGAAACGCCGTCAAAGGTTAAGTACTCCACCCAGTTCTGCATTTCCTCAACGGTTCCGCTGCCCACATTGCCGTTGATATAAGGCTCGCAGCCCAGCTGACGGCAAAGCTCCATAAATTCATGGGTTCCAAAGCTGTTGTCCTCAACCACGCCGCCCCAGTGGGTGTTAATCATTCTCTTGCGTGTTGCCGGGTCCCCTATACCGTCCATCCAGTGGTACTCGTCGGCAAAGCAGCCCCCCGGCCAGCGGAGAACGGGAATACGAATTTTCTTAAGGGCCTCCACCACATCCTTGCGCATTCCCTTCACATTGGGAATGGGCGAATCCTCACCGACAAAAAGACCTTCATAAATACATCTTCCCAGATGCTCGGAAAAATGACCGTAGATCTCCTTGTTAATTTTGCTTTTCCGGTTCAGGACATTCACAACATAATTCTTCATTCCAGCCTACGACCTTTCTTTTTATTTTGTTAAAATGAGCGTTCCGGGGGCTTCTCCCCCGCTTTAACCAATTCTGCTTTCACAAGCGGCTGTTTTTCCTCAAAATAAAAGAGCGGCTGCATTTGTTTTAGTTTTTTCTAAAATATTTTATTTTTTATTCAACTCTTCAAAAGTAGAGTATCACCCCCCTGGAACCTTGTCAATAGAATTTGAACCAATGCTTTCATATGGAATTTTACTTATCCGGGTTAATGGAACTTAAACTAGCCGGGAGTAATGTGCTTGGCAATAAAGCCTATGGCAGCCAAGAAATTCGAAGCTACATTACAGGGCAGGAAGCGACATACACCATATCGCCTGAATCAAATACGGTAATGCCTTGGGAATGCGATTGGTGGCTGTATAAAAAACGCCACTTAGTGGAGTGCATTTTCAACAAGATAAACAGTTCAGAAGTGTTGCCACACGGTGTGTTGAAGCGGTAATAAAGATGCCTCTTGAACCTGATGGAGCCTTGGTGTCAGTCAGTAACGACGTATTTGATAAGCGACAAATGTCTCACTGTGCCTTATCCGCCTGGTAGCCAAGTTTTCCTCGTGTAAAAATGAGAATTACGATTGCCAGAATACCCAATCCTATTGTTACCGATAAATCAGTGCTTGTCACAATCGGATCAGAAAAAAGTGCCAGCATCAAGCTAAAAGTATTTATACTGGTATGTAACAACATAGCAATGAATAGGCTCCCCTTTGTATGGTTGAAAACCCAGGTCATAATAACCGCAATGGACATAACAAGCAGCAGGAAAATAGGTAAATTAATATAAAGAATAGATAGGCTGGAACCCGGACCACCCCTTTGGGCCGCTGTAAGGAAATGAGGCAGATGCCAAAAAGTCCACAGAACCCCAAGAAGAAGGGTTGATCGGAGAGCGCCATATCGAGCCTGCATTCGCGGCAGAGCAAATCCACGCCAACCAATTTCTTCAGCTAGCGGCCCGCCGCCAAAGAAAATAATCACAAAGTAAATGATATATTTGACAGAAAATGAAGGCGGGAACCCTTGAAAGCTGGGCAGGGCCCCAGGAAGGATACTAATCCCGAACATCATCACCAATGGGATTCCAACCAAGATGAAGGCATACCAAAGCCAGCCGACTTTTAACGTGCGAAAACGTTTTTTCATATTAAGCCAACCGTCTTTTCCTGCAGTTACTCGGCTCATAATATAGGCTGAAAGGGTCGGCCCGACAAATGCGTTAAGTATAAAGAAAATTTGATAATATTTTGTGTCAGGCAACACATTCCACTGAGATAAAATATATGGAATAAGTATAATCCAGGAAAAAGCGTATGCCATAAAAAAGAACGAGAATAGTGGATGCTGACGCATAAAGTTTTGAAGTTTCATTAAAAACACACACCTTTCAATCCTTTTGCACTCTTTTAAATTCAAGAATGTCACCGGGCTGGCAATCGAGCACGTCACAGATTGCATCGAGCGTCGAAAATCGTATGGCGCTTACCTTTCCGGTTTTAATATTGGAGAGGTTCACGTTGGCAATACCAACTTTCTCAGCCAGTTCATTAAGTGATATTTTGCGATCTGCCATCACGCGATCAAGTCTCAGTATTATAGCCACTCATCTACCCCCTTATAAAGTTTCATCTGACTGCCGCTGAAGTTCCACGCCATACTGAAAAATAAGCGAGAAACAGTATAATACGATAGCCAATATAATGAGTTCATCACTGAAATTGTGCAAAGCACCTGTTGCTATCGAGACGGACTTTTTTATTGCAGAATCAACCTGTGGAGCTACGATGCTATCTATTAAAAGAAGGATTGCGATCCTCTTCATGCCTTTAACGGTCTTTTGCGTGAAAGGCGAATACTCACGGCTTAAACTTTTGAAAATGCGATTTGCCGATACCAAAATAGCTATGAAGAAACACTGGCTGGCAACATCGGTCATTAAATCCGTACCGATACCTACATAATTCGCCAGCGAAAACGGCGGAATTATTTTTATACCTCCCCAGCTGATGCTACTGGCCTCCGGCGACACCATAAACCATATAATTCCTGCCACCTCAAAGCATACGGCAATGGTCATTGTGATATACAGTATCTTCGTCAGTATAGCGACGACTCTGCTAGTGACCTGGATTTTTTTCTGTATAGCGTTCATTTTAACAACCTCCATATTTACTAACTAGGAGTAAAATATAACACAGGGCTTAATGTATGTCAACTAATATTTAATGATAATCGTTATATATTTAATGCTTTGTATTCGAGATGCTGTAAAGGATGCTGTAAAGGTCACTTAAATCGGAGAATCCACCCCTGTTTTTGCGGATATCAAACGGTCAATAAGTTTTTCAAGATTTTTTCAAAGGGTAACATTGGATACGGATTTTTTTTAAGTAATTTGTTAAATTAAAGACAGGGTTATTTCTTCTCCC
Source organism: Bacillota bacterium (assembly GCA_023446675.1). Classification (GTDB taxonomy): domain Bacteria; phylum Bacillota; class Clostridia; order DSM-8532; family DSM-8532; genus DTU059. The sequence continues at coordinate 3,523 of JAEXPO010000108.1, forward strand.
CAGGAAAGCGCTTCTTGCCTATAGGTCTTCCGCCAGGGAAGTAATGCTCATATGAAAGTAATCATGATGCGAAAATTAAAGCCAATATGAAAGTTATCATAAAGCAAACAGTAACAATACTCTGGAAAATAAGCTTAAAATAGAGGAGGATACGCTTATGTCCGTGCAATATTTGAAAAACATAGAATTTGAAAAAGCCCTTTCGCTTACCGATCTGGTAGCCTATCAGGAGGGTCAGGTTGTGAGCCGCACACTTGTTCAAAACAGTGGTGTGGGAATAACCCTCTTTGCCTTTGACAAAGGCGAGCAAATAAGCTCCCACGCCTCAAAAGGCGATGCCATGCTTACCGTACTGGAGGGCAAGGCCAAAATAACCATCGGAGAAAAGGACTATCTGGTAAAAGCAGGGGAAACCATTGTTATGCCCAACAGCATCCCCCACGCAGTTTACGCTCAGGAGCAGTTTAAAATGCATCTTACAGTGGTGTTTCCGTATAAGTAAGCATAAAGGACAGCTTGAGATTGCGGTTCAATAGGGAAGCCTATTGAGCCATACCCTGAACCGGTGCGGGTACCCAACTCCGTCACGTTCGTACATTTTCGCACCGCATCAAAAGTCTTGACAAAAGCCGAGAAATGATGTTAATTTAATAACATACCATTGGTATGAAAGTAAGGCGATGTTTATGGCCAGAAATAAATATCCAGAAGAAACAAAGGAAAAAATATTGGAGGTAGCCCAGCGGCTTTTCTATGAAAAGGGCTATGACAACACTACCATACAGGACATCATCGACGGGCTTGGCG
>JAEXPO010000138.1 GCA_023446675.1 Bacillota bacterium
AGGTAATAGGGGCCGTCATAGGCTGTGGAGTTGTTGTATACCGTATCCACCACCACTGCCAGCCTGTCTGCGATAACCACTTTTTTGAAGAACCCCCAGAGCATAAGCTTTAGTCCTGATGCCGCCCTGTCTGGATCAAAAGAATGCTGCACCCGGAATTGAGGCAAAAGCTGGGTAGCTCTCTCAATTGGCCCTGCCACAAGCTGGGGAAAAAATGAAACATAGAGTGCGAAGGTAAAAAAATCCCTCTCAGGCTCCAGATCGCCACGATAAACATCCACCGTATAGCTGAGGGACTGAAAGGTATAAAAGGAAATACCTACGGGAAGAAGAAGTGAAAGGGCTCCAGGCTCATAGCTGATGCCCAGGAAGGATAAGCCAGAAGACAGGCTCTGAACCGCAAAGTTAAAGTACTTAAAATAAAAAAGCAGCCCTAAATTCCCGCACAGGCTCAAACCTAGCCACAGCTTTCTCATATTGAGTCTTTTTGTACGATGCATAAAAAGGGCAACCCAAAAGTCCACAAAGGTAGAGATAAGCATGATGAGTGCATACTCGGGCTTGTACTGCATATAAAAATAGTAGCTTGCCGCAAGCAATAAAAAATTCCGGCTCTTAAGCCCCGGAATCATGAAATACAAAAGCGTCACAAGCGGAAAGAAAATCAGAAACTCCAACGAGTTAAAAAGCATGCCTCACCCCAACCCGGCCTACACTTCCCTGTGAATAGGAGAATTCATTTTGCAAGCCTTTCTGTTCTCATTTGAATAAGCAACTGCCAAACGCCCCCAGATTCCCTTCCAGTCATGCATAAAGGAAGCTTTCGCTTAACCGCCACGAAAAAAATCAGGGGTATATCGGGAGCTTTTTTTATCACTATACCCCAGAATATACCCCTAATCAAGGCCATGCCTTATTTTTTTCTTTTACACTCAATCAATCGTTTTGATAGCAGAGTCCTTATTTATACCCTTCAGCAATGCTTATTTCAAGCCTGTTGAAGCTCAGCCTGAGCCTCCCGGGCAGGCTGCACCAAAAGCTTGCCTTCTTTGAAGGAGACAGTTACGGAATCGCCTTCCTTAATGGTGCCGTCCAAGATGCCCTCAGCCAGCTTATCCTCCACCTGCTCCTGTATGGCACGCTTGATGGGGCGGGCGCCGTAGGTTTTGTCATAGCCCTTGTCTGCGATAAAGTCACGTGTCTCTTCGGTAAAGCTTACCGTAACAGGAATCTGCTTCATGCGGCGGGATACCTCCTCCAGCATGAGGCCCGCTATCTTTTTGATTTCCTCGCGATTCAGCGGATGGAATACTATAATTTCATCCACGCGGTTGAGAAACTCAGGCCGGAAGGTCTTTTTAAGCTCGCCCAGCACATTCTTCTTCATGTCCTCATAATCTCTGGCTGCATTTTCCTCAAGGGATCCAAAGCCCAGACGCTTGGGCTCCACAATTTCCCTGGCTCCCACATTGGAGGTCATGATAATAACCGTATTGCGGAAATCCACTACCCTGCCGGTGGAATCGGTGAGCCTTCCGTCGTCCAGAATTTGAAGAAGCATATTGAACACATCGGGATGTGCCTTTTCAATTTCATCAAAAAGCACTACCGAATAGGGCTTGCGGCGAACCTTTTCGGTAAGCTGTCCGCCCTCATCGTAGCCCACATAGCCGGGAGGCGAGCCTACAAGCCGGGAGACGCTGTGCTTTTCCATATACTCGGACATATCGATTCGAATCATAAGGCTCTCATCTCCGAAAATGGCCTCTGCCAGAGCCTTGGACAGCTCGGTCTTGCCAACGCCGGTAGGGCCGGAGAAGATAAAGGAGCCTACGGGGCGCTTGGGATCCTTAAGTCCTACCCGGCCTCTTCTTATAGCCCGGGATACGGCGCGAACCGCATCCTCCTGGCCTACCACCCTTTTATGGAGAAGCTCCTCCATGTTCCGGAGCCGCTCGCTTTCCTCCTGTGCAAGGCGGCTTACGGGAATACCCGTCCAGGAGCCTACAATGGCCGCAATTTCTTCCTCAGACACGGTTAGGCTGTTCCTGGAGTTTTGTATCTGCCACTGATCCTTCTTGCCCGCAAGCTCCTCCTTCAGACGGTTTTCCTCATCCCTTAAGGAGGCGGCCCGCTCAAATTCCTGGCTGGTGATGGCGTCCTCCTTCATTTTGTGGAGATCGTCAATGCGCTGTTCCAGCTCCTTAAGATCGGGAGGGGCTGTAAAGCTCTTAAGCCGGACCTTGCTGGCAGCCTCATCAATAAGATCGATAGCCTTATCCGGCAAATAACGCTCGCTGATGTAGCGTGTGGAAAGCCGAACTGCCGCTTCAATGGCTTTATCGGTGATTTTTACCTTATGATGGGCCTCGTATTTATCACGAATACCCTTTAAAATCTCGACGGCTTCCTCCTGGGTGGGTTCACCCACATGAATAGGCTGGAAGCGGCGTTCCAGGGCCGCGTCCTTTTCAATATGCTTCCGGTACTCATCCAGGGTGGTGGCGCCGATTATCTGAATTTCGCCTCTTGCAAGAAGGGGTTTTAAAATATTGGCCGCGTCAATGGCGCCTTCCGCCGCTCCCGCACCCACAATGGTGTGCATTTCGTCAATGAAGACAATGACATTTCCCGCACTGCGGATTTCCTCAATGGACTTTTTCAGGCGGTCCTCGAACTCTCCCCGGTATTTGGCTCCGGCTACCATGGATGAAAGATCCAGTGTAACCACTCTTTTATCACGGAGAGTTTCAGGCACATTGCCTTCCGCGATTTTCTGTGCCAGTCCCTCACAAATAGCGGTTTTACCCACGCCGGGCTCGCCGATTAAGCAGGGGTTGTTTTTCGTGCGGCGGCTCAAAATCTGAATGACCCGTTCAATTTCCTTATCTCTCCCAATAATGGGATCCACCTTTCCTTCCCGGACAAAGGCCGTTAAATCCCGGCCGAACTGATCCAGAGTGGGTGTTTCCAGATCCGCTGCCTTGGGCTTGCTCTGAGCCACTGCCGCAGGCGTATCCTCGCTGAGCATGGACAGAATGTTTTCATAGAGCTTTCTTATGTCCACACCCAAATCGGTAAGTATTTTTACTGCTACACTCTCGCCCTCACGCATAAGGCCTATTAAGATGTGCTCTGTTCCAATAAAATTTTGGTTCATACGGCGTGCTTCGGCATAGCTTAGCTCCAGAACCCGCTTGGTGCGGGGAGTGTAAGAAAGGTTGGCGTTGGCGCCGTCCCCTTTTCCAATAAGCTCTAGGATCATTTGAGCAATGCGTTCCTCAGTGACACCCTGGGATAAAAGTACTCCCGCGGCGATGCCCGTCCCTTCTTTTGCAAGACCCCACAGCAAATGCTCTGTTCCTATATAGGCATGTCCCAGGGCCTGGGCACACTCCTTGGCGTACCCCAAAGCGACCTCGGCTTTTTTCGTAAATTTTCCGTAAATCATGTCTAATCACCTCTTAACTATGTTTTTTTCCGATATGCTCCCTTATATAAGCTGCCCGGATAAGATCCCTTTCATCCTGGCGCACGGGCTTGCCCCTGTGCTGCCAGAGTCCGCCGGGCTGAATTTTCAGCATCATTTCATTTATATCGGTTTCGTCAAGCTCTTCCACCAGGCCCAAATGAATGCCCAGCCGCACATCCGAAAGCTTCTGCAGCGCCTCGTCGGCGGTTAGAACCCTTGCGTAGCGAAGCACGCCCAGGGAGCGCATGATCCTGTCCTCCAGCTTGCTTCCGTTGCGTTTCAATAACTCGCTTCTCAAAAGCCGCTCCTGTTCGATAATCTGGAGCGTAATGGCCTTCATGCTCATCACAATGTCCTGCTCGCTGTTGCCTAAGGTGATCTGATTTGAAAGCTGGTATAAATTCCCATGAGCCTCGGTATTTTCTCCGTACATGCCCCGTACTGCAATACCCAGCTTGCCGCAGGATTCTAAAACGGTGCGGATGTAGCCTGTCATGGAAAGCGCCGGAAGATGAAGCATGAGGGAGGCTCTTAAAGCGGTGCCGATATTGGTTGGGCAGCTGGTTAAATAACCGATGGTGCTGTCAAAGGCATAATCCACCTTTTCACTTATCACACTGTCCAGATAATCGCACAGGGCAAAGGCCTGCTCCAGCTGCATTCCTGCCATGAGGCACTGTATCCTTAAATGGTCCTCCTCGTTGAGCATAATGCTTATTTGCTCGTCGGAGCTTACAAGTGCTCCTACCTCCAGGCTGCTTTCAGCCAGTTCCTTGCTGACGAGCCGTTTTTCCACTAAAATTTGCTTTTCAATGTCCGTGAGATCCTTGAATTCGAGAAGACTGAAATTTTCTGCCATCCGGGGATTTCCTGAAAACAGGGCCTCTCTGGTTTTTTGAATAACCTGGTGCTGATCCTCCGGACTACTCCGTTTCGGAAAGGGAAAGGCTTCAAAATTTCTGGCCAGCCGGACGCGGCTGCTTACCACCACATCGGAATCAGGCCCCTTATCAATGTACCATTTTCCCATTTAAGTCCGCCCCCCCTCCAATTCATAGGCCCTTATTTTATCCCTTAGCTCGGCAGCCTTTTCATAGGCTTCCTCTTTAATGCATTCCTTGAGCTCCTCTTTAAGCTTAAGCAGCTCCTGCTCTGCATCCGCTTCCTTTTGAAAGCGCTTAGGGAGCTTGCCATGATGTCGGTTATTGCCCTGAATACGCTTTAAAAGCGCCTGCATGGGTTCGGAAAAAACCTGATAGCAATGACTGCATCCCATTTTCCCCGTTTTGTTGAATTCTTCTATGGTCATTGCGCATCGATCACACTTAAGAACAGGACTTTCATCTACGGTTTCATCCCCCGCCATTCCGAAGAGCCCTGCAATGAGCGTTTTCAGATCAATTTGCATGCCGCCGCTGGCTCCTGCACACTGGGCGCATACATACATATCCGCCTTTTGTCCGTTATAGATCTGTGTTAAGAAAACAGTTGCTTCCCTTTGCTTACAAATCTGGCAAAGCGGCATAACACTCACCTCCGCTATAAAACAGTCAGGCTCATGAGCATATTTTTAAGCAGCATGGCCCTCACCTCATCCCTTTTGTCAATGGGTACATCCATCAGGACTTTATCGGAGGTCGCCGCTTTCATGAGCATGGCTTCTCGTATATCTATAATATTATAGTCTACAAAATTGTTGATAAATACTTCACACGTGTGCTGTGAAATTTTGTCTCCTATGGACGTTATGATGTGCATCAAATAATCGCCCGCCGATTGGGTATTGAGCCTTCTAATGCTTATATAGCCGCCCCCGCCCCGTCTGCTTTCCACATAATACCCCTTTTCGTTGGTGAAACGTGTGGAAATAACATAATTGATTTGGGAGGGCACGCAATTAAACCGATTGGCAAGCTCGTTCCGCTGAATTTCCACGGAACCGTCCGTATCATTTATCATAGCCTTTAAAAAGCTTTCTATTATATCACTGAGTCTTGCCATAAGTATCACCTCTAAGTATTTTACCGAAAAGTATTTTTGACTTTCTCTGACTTTTATTATAATTCATTGGCTTTCCTTTTTCAAGACGCTAAATCAAAACTACCCAACCCTGTCCGCTTCAGGCTTAAAAAACAGGGACACGGGTACAAATCGTTTTCGTACCCATATCCCTGTCTCTTCAATTTGTAATACCAGGGCGCATTACAGAGTATGGCTTATGCTATACCGCTTCATCCTCTTTACTCTTAGATGCTTCCTGAATAACCTTGTCGGCTACCTGGGGAGGAGCTTCCTCATAACGTTCAAAGGTCATGGTGAAGACGCCTCTGCCCTGGGTTATTGAACGCAGGTCCGTAGCATACCGGAACATTTCCGCCTGTGGGACCTCGGCCACAACCACCTGAAAGCCGCCGTCTTTTGGGTTCATACCTAAAACCCGGCCCCGCCGTTTATTCAGATCACCGATGATGTCGCCCATGTAGTCGTCAGGCACCACCACCTCGACGTGTACAATGGGTTCCAAAAGGACGGGATTGGCCAGCTTCACGCCTTCCTTGAAGGCCAGGTGGGCCGCAATTTTAAAGGCCATTTCCGAGGAGTCCACGTCATGGTATTTTCCGTCCACCAGTGTGGCTTTCAGGTGCACTACAGGATAACCTGCAAGCACGCCCCGCTGCATGCTCTCCCTCAGGCCCTTTTCAACGGCGGGGAAATACTGGCGGGGTACGGAACCGCCGAAAATTTTCTCCTCAAAGGCCAGGTCCTCGGTGGGGCCGGGCTCAAATTCAATCCAGACATCACCGAACTGCCCATGGCCGCCGCTTTGCTTTTTATGCTTTCCCTCCACCTTAACCTTTTTGCGGATAGTCTCACGGTAGGGGATACGGGGATCCACCAAATCCACATCGACTTTAAACTTGTTCTTTAACTTGCTGGTAATAATATCCAAATGCTGATCTCCCACACCGTAAAGAAGGGTTTGTTTGGTTTCCGGATGCAAAAAGGTACGAAAGGTAGGATCCTCATCCATGAGCCTGTGAAGGCCGGCGCTTATCTTGTCCTCATCCCCTTTGGCCTTCGGCAGCACAGCCATAGCCAGCATGGGCTCGGGAAAGACAATAGGCTCCACAATAACGGGCTTTTCCCTGCTGCACAGGGTATCGTTGGTCTCCGTTACCGTAAGCTTTGCTACCGCTCCGATATCGCCGGTAATGAGGCGGTTTATGGGGATTTGCTGCTTGCCCTTCATGGCAAAAAGATTACTTACCTTCTCCATTTTATCCTTTAAAGGATTATAGACGGACATATCCGGCTTTAAAGTACCTGAGAGCACTTTGAAAAAGGAGATCTTACCTACAAAGGGATCCACAATGGTTTTGAATACCTGTACGGAAAGGGCTTCGTTTTCATTGGTTTTAAGCTCCAGGATCTTCTGATCGGAGGCTGATTTCACCTTAATGGTTCCCCGTTCGCAGTAGGCCGGGAAATACTTTATGACAGCGTCTAAAAAGAGCTTTACACCGGCCTTTTGAACCGAGGAGGCACAAATAACGGGAGCAATGTCCCCTGATTTAACCCCTGTCTTAATGCCCTGGCGAATCTCCTCATCGGTAAAGGGCTCACCCGAAAAATATTTTTCCATTAATTCCTCACCCGTCTCAGCAACGGCTTCGGAAATGCCTTCCTTGTAAGCGTTAACCTCGTCCATGAGATTTTCGGGAATGTCACCCTCGGTTATGGTTTTCCCGTCAAAATAATGGGCTTTCATCTTGGGCACATTGATAATTCCCTTAAGCTGATTGCCTTCCATAAGAGGAATTTCCAGAGCGATAACACTCTTGCCGAATTTCCCTTTAAGAGAGTCAAAGACCTTCTTAAAGTCGGCGTTTTCCTCGTCCAGCTTACTGATTAGAAACATACGCGGGATGGATCTTTCGTTGACCTGCGCCCAGGCCTTTTCAGTTCCCACCTGCAGTCCGTCCTTGCCGCCAACTAAAATGACGGCGCCGTCGGCGACGAACTCGCCTTCCAGCATTTCACCAACAAAATCGAAATAGCCGGGGGTGTCAATGAGATTGATCTTTACGTCATTCCATTCTACCGGAGCAAGTGAGGTGGCAATAGAGAACTTACGCTTGATTTCTTCTGGATCAAAGTCCATGGTCGTGTTACCGTCGACAACGCTTCCGAACCTGTCCGTGCCGCCGCTCATAAAGAGCGCCGCCTCAGCAAGCGTTGTCTTACCCGCACCGCCGTGGCCCATCAGGCACACGTTGCGGATGCTTTCACAACTGTAATCTTTCATACCCGTTCCCCCTTTTCCCAAACTCGGCTGACTTAAATGAAGTTATTTCATTCAAATCAGGTAATACAGAATAGAATTTTGTCGAACTTGTCCAAATTTCCACCTTCAGACAAGTTCAATTATATTCTATTATACCATAGAAAAGAATGTTAAAAACATATTAAGCAGCGTATGCAAAAAAAAGATCTCCTCTGCCAGGCAAAGGAGACGTTTGGATAACAAATCCGGGTGGAACCCCTATTTATAAACGGTTTGATTAAGCAAAACAGCCTCTGCGGCTTTGCCTTTTTCCAGGTAATAGGCCGAGAATCTGAGCTCCGCGTTTTACTTCTTCCCGGCCAGCAAACCGGCGATGAGAAGGTCTTCGGGAGAAGTGAGCTTGATATTGCTGTAGCTTCCCTCAAAAAGATGAACCTTATGGCCGCAAAGCTCGGCAAGACCTGCATCGTCGGTACCTGCCAACCCCTCGCTCAGAGCCTTTTCGTATACCTTTCGGATAAGCTCCATGCGAAAGGACTGGGGGGTTTGGGCAAGCCATACCCGGCTTCTGTCCGGAGTATCCTCGATGCACAGGCTTTCGTCTGCAATTTTAACGGTATCCTTTGCAGGCACTGCCGCACAGGCAGCGCCGTGAGCCCAGGCGCTTTCAATGCTCCTTTTTAAAATATCCTCCGAAACAAAGGGCCGGGCTCCGTCATGAATGAGAACAATTTCTGTTTCCTTTGGAAGCGCCGACAGCCCTCGAGCCACCGAATCCTGACGCTCTTTGCCCCCATGGACAAAGCCTATGGGGAAATTCCCCGCATATTCCACGCATATTTCCCTTACCGCATCCTCCTCCTGAGGGTTAACCACTAAAACCAGGCTTCCTACAAGCCCGGATTGAATCAGGGTATCCACGGACCACTTTAAAACAGGCCTTCCGTCAAGAAGCGCCAGAACCTTGTTGAAGCCAAGTCCCATACGGCTGCCTTTACCTGCAGCCACCACCAGTGCTCCAACGGACTTTTTATTTATTTCACCCATACATTGATTCCCCAAAAAGATTTCTTTTTCTCAAAAAGACCTGCATTTAGTTGACCATGGACAAATGAACACATTTGAATTTCGCAAAGACCATACGTCCTGCAGAGGTCTGAAGCACGCTTGTTACGATAACATCCACACTCTGGCCTCTGAATTTATATCCCGCTTCAACCACAACCATGGTGCCGTCTTCCAGATAACCGACGCCCTGGCCGCTTTCCTTGCCTTCTTTAACGATACGCACGGTCATTTCCTCGCCGGAAACAGCAACCGGCTTCATGGCATTGGCCAGATCATTAATATTAAGGGTTTCTATCCCCCGGATGCTGGCAACCTTGCTTAAATTATAATCGTTGGTAATAATTTTGGCTCCCAGCTCCCTGGCTTTGGAAAGAAGCTGCTCATCAACCTCAATTTTGACATCCCCTGGCG
>JAEXPO010000209.1 GCA_023446675.1 Bacillota bacterium
GTACAAGCATGCAGACGCAGTCCCCTTCCAGTTCACCCACAGGCAGCGCCGCGGCGCAGAAAACCGAGGAAGAATTGCGGCTTGAGAAACTTTCCGCACCTGGTGAATTTCCCGTAACCACCGAAGATATTACTCTTACGGTTATGGGGGCAAAGGGCGGTTCCCAGGGTGAATGGGCCGAAATGAAGCTCTTCAAGGTATGGTCGGAATTAACCGGTATTAAGCTGGAATTCACTACCGCACCCAAGGATAACTGGGACGAAAAGAAGAATCTGGCCTTTGCGTCAGGAAATCTTCCGGATTTTTTCTTTGCCGGTTACCTTTCTGAGAACGATGAGATGAACTTCGGAAAGCAAGGGCTGCTTATACCTCTGGGTGATCTCATTGAAACCCATGCACCCAATCTCACAGCTCTTTTTGAAAAGGATGAAACCATTAAAAAGTCCATAACCACACCTGACGGCAATATTTATGCCACACCCTATATTGATGACATGGAGCGCAATTTGACCCAGAAATACTGGATTAATAAGGTATGGATGGATCAATTGGGGCTTTCCGTACCCACTACAACGGATGAACTGTACCAGGTGCTTAAAGCCTTTAAGGAAAGGGATCCCAACGGCAATAATAAAGCCGACGAAATTCCCGCAAGCTGGACGGAGAACGGCTTTAGAAAGACACTCTCATGGTGGGGCCTCAATGTCAATTCGGATACCTACCTTGGAAACCATGACGGCAAGGTGTTCTATGCACCTATAGAAGCAGCCTACAAGGATTATCTCATCTACTACAATAAGCTCTTTACCGAAAAGCTTATTGACTCGGAAGCTTTTACCCAGCCCACCTCCCAGCTTAAAGCAAAGGGCAAGGAGGACACTTTGATCCTGGGTTCCTTTTTTGAGGCAGGACCGTTTGTTGTGGTGAACAACGAGTACAATGAGGACTACATTGCTCTTTCCCCTCTCAAGGCTCCTGACGGTACACAGGAATGGACCAAGCAGTCCGGTATAAAAAGAGGCACCTTTGCCATAACAAAGGATAACAAGTATCCGGAAGCAACAATAAAAATGATTGACTGGATTTACAGCAAGGAAGGCTCCCTGACTGCAATGCGCGGTGTTGCGGATGAGGACTTCAAATACACCAATGCGGATAAAACCGAATGTGAGCTCATTATTCCGGAGGGCTTCTCCAATTTTGAAGAGTACCGTGCTAAAATGCTGACGCCCAATTCCGGATCCCAGACACCCGGTATCGGCGGAGGCACTCTGCCTGTGGTGGTAAATCCCCTCAACAGCTACATCGATTTGCAGGTAAAGGAAAACCTCATGCCTTACTGGAAAGAGCCGTATCCTCTGACTTACCTGCCTTCCGCGGCGCAGAAAGAGGTCGCAACCATCAGCGCGGATATAAACAACTACACCTTGGAAACAACAGCCCGCTTTATCACCGGTGACCTTTCCATAGAAAAGGAATATGACAATTTCATCAGTGAGCTTAAGAAAATGGGTGTGGAGCGTTATGTCCAAATTTACCAGGAGGCCTACGATTCCTGGGCGGCAAACTAAATGGCTGCAATTGATTATTAAATAACGTCGGCATAAGGACAGCATGGCTTGGTGAAAATCAAGGCATGCTGTCCTGTGAAATAATTCCGGCAAACAGCTTTTTCGGCATGAAGCGGCACCATGCTCTATAAATTCGCAAAAATTGACAAAACCTGCTGAAATGGCTATAATTAAAGCTATACGCGAGTTATCTCTGTCCCCAAACGCAGTCTGAACTGGATTGACCCCCAATAATAATATGTTTTCAGCAAGTTCATAATTTTCTATGCGAGGGGTTTGTTCTTTTTGCGCATATTTGATAACAAGATTCCTATACCCAAACTCAAAGGGTTTGGTTTGAAAAAGAAGCCGTCTTCCTTTCTGACTAAATTTTTATTTGTGCATCTTATTCTTGTTTTGATGCCGATTTTTTTAGTTATTCAGTTTGCCTTTGACGGTTTTATAGGATTGATAGAAAAAGAGATTACCGGCAGCGTCTCCAATATGATTGGGCAGGTTAGCCGAGTAGTTGACAAGGAAATGGCCGAAATTGATGAAATTGCGGTCAATATTGCCTTAAATGGAAATCTGCTGCCCTATGAGGTTACGCAGAATAATTACCGTGCGTTAAAAACCTGTCAGGAGATTCGGCGCTATAAAGCCGGCATAGGCTTCCTTCATGAAATTCTTTTCTATGTAAGAGGGAATCCCCTTTTATACGGAAGCAGCAATACTTTTCCCGCGGAACGATTTATCGACAAGTACTACCTTTACCAGGGACTTAAACAGGATGAATTTCAGGATCTTTTGGAAAATGTCGCGTCACCCACGCTGCTGCCCGCCCGAACCGTTCATATGAATAATACGGATTACCGTCTGATTACCTATTTCGTGCCCATCCATTCCGGCGGAGAGGCTTATGCCACTGCCGTTTTTATCATAGATGAGGCGGCAATTACCAACATTGTTCAGGAGATATTCGGAGCCCATGCAGGAAACACGGCTGTTTTCGGCATGGACGGCGAGCCCCTGCTTACTCTGAAAAAGGGAGAATATGAGCTTCTCCAGCAGATTTATACCAAACTAAACCAGGAAGGAAGCTCAAAGGGTGCTCTGGAAATTGACGGTCAGGAATACTTAATCACCACAGCCTCCGGATCCCGGGGCTGGAGCTATCTCTCCTATTGCAAAACAGAGGACATTATGGGCCCAGTTGTAGGGGTTCGCTATATGGTGGGCGTTCTGGTTGTTATTATACTCGTTTTCGAAATGCTGGTGGTATGGTTTTCCTTCAGTGTTAACTATCTGCCTATCAAACGTATTTTCAGGAAGCTGGAATTCAAAACCGAAAACCGGGGAGCAAACGACATACAGGATTTTGATATGGCCATCGATTCATTGCTGACGGACAATCTCCATTTGCGCGAGTATCAGGAGGAAACCCGGGATACCCGGATACAGCGCTTTGTCCGTGATCTTTTCAGCGGAGATATTCAGGATGCCGATCAATGCAAAGCGCTGGAGAAGAAAAACAAAATGGTTCTAAGCGGCAGGTATCTGGCTACGGTCCTTTTATGCATCGAGGGTGGTCAAAGGAAGCTGCAGCAGCTTGCCGGCAGAATACAGGAGGCCGCAAATACCCTTAGGCCCCATCAAATCCAGCTCTATCCCATAGATACAACGGGAGTTGATACCATACCCGTGCTTCTTGTCTTTGAAGAGCAAAGCCTGCTGGAACAGGCTGTAAAGACCTTGTTCCAACAGGCTGCCGACGGCAATATGGATGTGACTGTGGGTGTTTCCCCGGTCTATGATGACCCGCTGGATATATCTATGTCCTTCTCACAGGCCTGCCAGGTTCTGAATTACCGCTTTATAAGGGGAAAGAATACCATTCTCCATTATAAAGAGCTTGTTACAGCGGAACGCAAGCAGGTTTGGTACCCTAAGTATGAAATGGAAGAGCTTGTGAAAAATGTAAGCGGCGGAAATATTGAAGGCATCAACCGGAATGTCCGCAGCGTCATTGAGCATATCAAAAAGGACGATATGGATATCTTTGCGGCCCGCTGTCTTTGTTATGATCTTATCAACACCATTGTAAAGTTTGTTTCGGAGCTGAATATTGAGGCGGATGAAATGTACGCCCACCTGAACAGTGTGATAAGCTTTACGGAAATTGAAGTCATCGATGAGCTGGGGGAGTGCCTGGACAAGTTTTGTGTAAAGCTGTCCCGGCTCATTGTGGAGAATAAGTGCACTCAGGCCGAGGAGCTTGTGGATTATGTAAAGAAGCACTATACGGATAAGGATTTCTCCGTGCGAAGCATGTCTGAGGACGTACACATGTCCTATTCCTATATGAGCAAATTTTTCAGGATTAAAACCGGCTATACCATTTTGGACTATGTAACAATGCTCCGTTTTGAAAAAGTTAAATACATGCTGGCCAACACCAATGAAACAATTAAGGAAGTTATTCTGGCGGCCGGTTATGTGGACATCCCCAATTTTTGCAGAAAATTTAAGCAGCGGGAGGGTGTGAGCCCCAGCCAATACCGTGAAAACAAGGGCACGCCGTCCAGCTCC
>JAEXPO010000241.1 GCA_023446675.1 Bacillota bacterium
ATCCAGTACGGCGGCTACGGCGGAAAAGCCTCCGGTCTGAACAAGCCGGACAACGCTCCTCCCGGCGCCTATTACCATCCCGACGAATATGTGCGCAATACCGTAAAGCTGTTTGAAAGTGTGCGCAGTAGGATAGGACATGAGGTGGAGCTTCTCCACGATACTCACGAGCGGGTAAGCCCGGTTCATTCCCTTCGCCTTGCCAAGGAGCTTGAGCCCTTTCAGCTCTTTTTCCTGGAGGATCTGTTCTCCCCCGAGCAAACGGCCTGGTTTGAGACCCTGCGTCAGCAATGCGCCACGCCTATTGCCATGGGTGAGCTTTTTAACAACCCCAGAGAATGGGATGTGCTCATCACCAAACGCCTTATTGACTTTATCCGGGTACATATAAGCCAGATAGGCGGCATTACCCCCGCCAGGAAGCTGGCTGTCTTCTGCGAGCAGTTCGGCGTTCGCACCGCATGGCACGGCCCCGGCGACGTCTCTCCCGTAGGCCATGCGGCCAATATTCACCTGGACATGAATGCCCACAACCTGGGAATTCAGGAATGGTACGGTTTTAATGACGTTGAACGGGAAATGTTTCCGGGAAGCCCGGAGCTTCGAAACGGCTATGCCTACCCTAATGCCAAGCCGGGCCTGGGCATAGAAATGGATGAAAAGCTGGCCGCAAAATACCCCTGCGACGACGGTGTTACCCAATGGACCCAGACGCGCCTTCCCGACGGTACCTTCAATCATCCCTGAGAACGGCGAGGTGTCATTGAAAGGAAGGTGGTTTCATGTTAAAAAAGTATGCCCTCATCCTGTGTGAAGACACAAGCTCCATAGCCGATGCCATTGACCTGCAATTGGGAGGGGAGGATTATGAGGTTTTCCGGATCCCTTATGAAGGCGATGTGCCGGATCCTGCCCTTTTTGACAAGCTCCCCTCATTAAATCTTATCGTTGGCATAATCGGCGGTCCCTTTCCAAGCCTTGTTGCCGGTATGGATACACGGGAGGTTTACAAAGCTTATCAAAGGTATTACCGCTTTCCTGTACTGGCCCTCTCGGCTGCCGCTGGAAGAATGAAGGAAAGCGGGATCCGAGGCTCTCTGGTGCTTATTACATCCACCCATGGACTCAGGGCCTACAAAGACGACGGCCTCTATGGTTCCCTTGCAGCGGCACTCCACAGGACGGCAGAAACCTTTGCCCTTCAGCTTTCCGCTTATGGTATCCGCTTTAACGTGGTTGCTCCCGGCCCCCTTCAACCAGAAGGCCTCCCCAATGAACCCATGAAGGATTTTGGTCACAGAATTCCCCTGGGAAGGCTGGCACAGCCACAGGACATTGCCCATGCGGTAAGCTTTCTGGCATCGGATAAGGCTTCCTACATCACCGGAGCCACCCTTCGTGTGGACGGCGGGCTCACCCTGCCCGGCATGCCCGAATCAGGCAGCGGCTATGGCTGGGACATGGATTTTGAATATAGCCTTGAAAACCCTTCCCTTGTGTAATACACTAAAATTAACTCGAAGGAGCATTTAGGCTCTTTCAATTCAGCCGAATTCGTATTTGCGAAACTGTCCGACAAATGACGCGGGGTGTGTGCCCCGCTTTATTTTTGTACGGCCTGACAGGCTGAAACAGGAAAGGAAACAGGATTAGCCATGGGTCTTCTTTATACCTGCCCGGTTTGTAAAAGGGAACTCCAAAAGGAGGAGAAAAGCCTTAAATGTATGGAGGGTCATTGCTTTGACCTTTCAAAGAAGGGCTATGTCAATCTGCTTTTAAGCCAGCACCGCAACAGCTCCGATCCGGGGGACAGCAAGGAAATGGTTCTGGCCCGGCGGCGTTTTTTGGAGACCGGAAGCTATAGCTGCCTTTCTAAGGCGCTAAGTGCCTTTGCGGCCAATACAGGCATTGAAAGAAGCCATACCTTAAGCATGCTGGACGCAGGCTGCGGAGAGGGCTATTATACCCTATCCATGCTGAGGGCTTTATTGGCGGGAGGCATCGCCTCTGAGCTTTACGGCATGGACATCTCAAAGGAAGCCATCCATCTTGCTTCCGGAAGAAGCAGGGACGTACACTGGTCCATCGGTTCTCTTTTCCGGCTCCCCTTTTCGGATTATTCCATGGATCTTATTACAAATATCTTTGCACCCGCCAGCGATTCGGAATTCAAGCGGGTTCTTAAAAAGGACGGACTGCTTTTAACAGTCATACCCGGAAAGGATCATCTTGACGGCCTAAAGGCCGTTCTCTACGATAAGCCCTACGAAAACGACGAGGCCGCCCCTCAGCTTCCCTCCTTCCTGGAAACACAAAGAATCTGGGTGACGGACCGTATAGAGCTTACCGGACGGGAGGCTTTATCGGATTTACTGGTGATGACGCCCTATTTCTGGCGCACGCCCCGGGAGGGCATTGAAAGGCTTAACCGGCTTCCTTC
This sequence comes from Bacillota bacterium, assembly GCA_023446675.1. Classification (GTDB taxonomy): domain Bacteria; phylum Bacillota; class Clostridia; order DSM-8532; family DSM-8532; genus DTU059. The sequence continues at coordinate 2,441 of JAEXPO010000241.1, forward strand.
CCTTCAGGTATCTCTGGATTTTCTTATTGTGGTGTACACACCTCTTTGATAAATTTGCCCGCATGTGAAATATTTTTTTTAAGGGTGTCACAAAAGCACACCCTTAAAGCGTCTTATAGGGTGAAAACGCGTTATAAATCCCTTAAGGCGTTTATGCTGCTGCAGCTACAGAGAGGTACAATCCATGCTGGATATCGAAAAATTTATACAGGGAGATGAATACGAGCTTGAAAAAGTGATGGAGGAGCTTACCCCCCGCTTGATGAAATACTGTTCAGGCATTCTCCTTAACTTTGCCGACGCGGAGGATGCCGTTCAGACAACGTTTATTCAGGCATATAAAAAGCGGCACACCCTCCGGGAGCCCAAAAGCTTTGTTCCCTTCCTTTATGCCATCGCCTACCGCACAAGCATCTCCATACTTCGCAAACGCCGGTTGTTTAAAATGGACCCTCCCGAGCCGGTAAAAAGCGGAGGACATATTTCGGATAATCTTAAGCGGGGGCTGGAGCGGCTGTCCAGGCTGGACAGGGCCATTGTATACGGCCGGGTGGTGGAGGAATTAAGCTATACCCAGCTTGCCCGTATGCATCAAAAATCGGAGGCCTCCCTGCGAAAGCGCTATGAAAGGGCAAAGAAAAAGCTATGCTTCTATTTGAGAGAGGATGAAACCCATGAATGATCAGGAATTAAACAAGGCTTATGATGGCCTTTGCCCTCCCCATGCGGATGTAAAAGACAAGGTTCTAGCCGCTCTTCATGGCAGGGTACAGCCTAAAAGTCTCAGACTCAAGCCCTTGGCAGCCGCTCTTATCCTGGCTGTTTGCCTTCTCGCACCGGCAATGGTTTACGCTGCTTCCCAGCTTATAAAGATAACTGTCGACAAGCCCCGGTACGGAGCAGTGGCTCAATACAGTATAAATGTAAACGATCTGGGAGTTACCCTTACCGATAAGGCAAAAGATAACCTTGCTGCCTATTTTAGAAATGCCCCTGATAAAAAGAAGGTCGATCGGGAGGATCCGGATCTTAAGATTGAAAGCTTTGAAAAAGCGGAGGAGTTGCTGGAGCTGACGCTTCTTAAAAGCGACAGGCTCACGGGAACGAATGTTTATCTGGAGACCCGCGGGAGCGATAATCGGGCCATAGGAGCGGAGGTTTTTTCCAGGCATTATCTTACTGAAACCCGCTCCACGGTTTTACTGGATATTACCCTTTTGGATGCCGGTCTTTCAGCAGAGGAGAAGGCTTTCAATTCCATGACCTCCGTATCCGACTCCCGTACGAAAAAAGAAACCCCTGTTAACGTCACCTCCTACACCAGCCAGGTAAACGGAATAACGGCAGAGATGGCCTATCTTCCCGACTATAACTCCACTGAAGCTTTTTTTGTTCATCAGGGCGTTCTTTACCGGTTGAATGTTCATTATGCCGAATCCACGGATTCGTCGGAGTTGGTAAAGGAGCTTATTGATTCTTTTAAGTAGACAGTGGGCTAAAGTCTGTGAAAAACACAGGCAGCACTGAAATTCAGCCAAAAGGATAAATCAAAGGCCCGGCAAACCTTACCTAAATGGAGCGGAAAGGTTTGCCGGGCTTTTGCTGTTATATTTTGGGAGCATGCTTCCTTAAGCTTACAGGTTTTCCAGATCCTTAAGCCAAAGAGCGGCCGATGCGTCGCTGGGCATACGCCAGTCTCCTCTTGGGGACAGGCTGATGGTACCTACCTTGGGTCCGTCGGGGAGGCAGGAGCGCTTGAACTGCTGTGAGAAAAAGCGTCTGTAAAAGACCTTTATCCAGGCTAGAAGCTTGTCCCTGCCGTACACCTCTGAAAAGGCCAGGGTCGCAAGGTAAAGGCTTTTAGAGGGGGAAGCGCCCGTCCTCATAAGCTGATAAAGATAAAAATCATGCACCTCGTAAGGCCCCAGTATATCCTCCGTTTTCTGGGCGATGCGGCCTTCCTTGGACGGCGGCAGAAGCTCGGGACTGATAGGGGTATCCATCACATCGTAAAGGATGTCACGGATTTCTTTCTCAGCCTCGTGATCCGCAAACCACTGGATAATGTATTTCACCAGGGTTTTGGGTACACCGGAATTCACTCCGTACATGGAAATATGGTCCCCGTTGTAGGTGCACCAGCCCAGGGCCAGCTCGGACAGATCCCCCGTTCCCACCACCAGGCCTCCTATTTTATTGGCTAAATCCATAAGAATCTGGGTGCGTTCCCTGGCCTGTACATTTTCGTAAGTAACATCATGAACGGCAGGATCATGGCCGATATCCTCAAAATGCCTGAGGCAGGCTTCCCGTATATTTACCACACGGAGGTCTGCCCCCAGGTTTTTTATAAGGTTCACCGCATTGTCATAGGTTCTGTCCGTGGTACCGAAGCCTGGCATGGTTACCGCCACCACATTGGAAACGGGAAGGCCGAGACGTTGAAAGGCTCTTACCGCAACAAGAAAGGCAAGGGTGGAGTCCAGTCCACCGGAGATGCCGATGACCACCTTCTCCATGCCGGTATGCCGGAGGCGCTTCATAAGCCCCGAGGTTTGTATTGAAAGAATTTCGTGGCACCGCTCGTCCCTTCTATGGGGATTGGCAGGCACAAAGGGAAAACGATCCACCTGCCGGTATAGCTGCTTCCAGGGCAAGCCCTCCTTATTTTCGGCTGCGTGGCAGGTTAGGGTGTATTCGATGCAGCGGTAATTCCCCTTCCCCCTGCCTCCCCGAAAGGTACCCATAAGCATACGGGAAAACAGGAGCCTTTCCATATCAATGTCGGCAAAAATAAGGCCCGTTTCCGGTTCAAAGCGGTGGGACTGGCTTAAGAGCCGCCCGTTTTCCGCAATAATGGAATGTCCGCCAAACACCACGTCGGTAGTGGATTCCCCCACTCCGGCAGCGGCATAGACATAAGCGGCAACACAGCGGGCCGACTGATTTTCCACAAGGCTGAGCCTGTAATCGGCCTTGCCCACCAGCTCATTGCTTGCTGAAGGGTTAAAAAGAAGAACGGCTCCAGCCTGGGACAAAAGGCTGCTGGGCGGAGAGGGCACCCATAGATCCTCACAGATTTCCACACCAAAGGAGATATTGGGATCCTCCGCAGATACAAAAAGCAAATCCCTTCCCACAGGGATACACCTGCCTCCCAGCACCACCGAATCCGCTTCCAGCTCC
>JAEXPO010000302.1 GCA_023446675.1 Bacillota bacterium
AAGCAACAGTTTAAGCATACCTGCTGCTTGCGGCTTTCTTAACGTCATTTAATTCATTGAACTTTTATCTTATATCTAATTTATCTGGCCTTTTCTCTTACTTTACAAAGGCCTCCAGAAGCCGTACGGCGTTTTCCGCATCCTTAAGGGCAATCATCTCCGCCGTATCGTGAATATAGCGTGTAGCAAGGGATACGCCGCCGGAGGGAATACCCCCTGCGGTAATATGAATGCTGCCCGCATCGGTGCCGCCGGCAAGAAGCACCTCGTTCTGATAAGGAATGCCTTCCTTCTGAGCTGCCTCGGTGAGCTTTTTTATTACTTCCGGGTGGCACATGACACTGCTGTCCTTAATTTTAATGGTGGGGCCTTGACCCATTTTTACAGCCATGGGCTTGCAGTTGGGGATATCGCCTATATCGGTAACATCCACGGCAAGGGCCATATCCGGCAATATGCCGTAAGCAGCCGTTCTTGCGCCTCTTAAACCCACTTCCTCCTGGGCGGTAAAAACATAATAAATTTCATTATCGGTTTGGGGAGCATTTAACGCCGTCTGAATCAGCACAGCGCATCCCGCTCTGTCATCCAGCGCCTTGGAAATAATAATGCCGTTCTGTTCAACCGTAGGTGCCGTGAACACTGCCAGGTCCCCTACCTTCACCAGCTTTTCGGTTTCCTCCCTGGAGGTGGTTCCGATATCTATAAACATTTTATCCAGCTTGACGTCCTTCATGCTGTCCAGGTTTTCCTCGTACCAGACCACACCCACAAGTCCGCTTTCAAAAACCACACGCTGGCCCAGAGCCACGTGAGCATAGACACCGCCCACATTGCCGAAACGCAGGAAGCCCTTGTCGTCAATGTAGGATATAATCACACCGATTTCATCCATGTGAGCCGCAAGCATAATCTTTTTGCCGGTTCCTTTTTTGACCGCAATCAGATTTCCAAGGGCGTCGGTTCTTATTTCATCAACCTTTCCCTTCAGATAGCCTTTTATAACTTCAGCCACTTTCTCTTCATAGCCGGAAGGTCCGAAGGTCTGACACAGTGTTTGTATAAGCTCTTTCATAAGTCCTCCTTATTTATCCGTTTCCGTTAAGGAAAAATCGGCAATTAAAGTCTTCATAATACTTAATAATACCTTGTATGGCGCAAGTCATACCGGGTTTAATAATCCGTCTTAAATTCAGGCAATGCTTTCAAAACGGAATCCGCCAGCTTCAGCATGCCTTCAAAATCGCTTTTTTCCATAATGGAAACCGGAGTGTGGATATACCGGCAGGGTACGGCCATGGTTGAAACGAGCACGCCCTCGGCGTTGGCCTGAATACGGCCTGCATCGGTTCCTCCGGAAATGGTCTTCTTAAACTGATAGGGAATGCCTTCCTTCTCGGCGATAGCCATCACATAGTGAAGAAGGTCCCTGTCATTGATAACCGAACGGTCCATAATGGTAAGGGCAGGCCCTTTTCCAAGCCAGGTGCTCATATTGTATTCCTTGGTTCCGTCCACATCGTAGCAGGTGGTGCCCTCAAGGATAAGGGCAAACTTTGGCATCACCCTGAAGGCGGCGGTTTTGGCGCCTCTCAGGCCAATTTCCTCCTGTACGGTAAAGCAGCCGTAAACGTCCATTTCGTAACGGTTCTTTAAAAGCTCAATTAAAACGGCGCAGCCGCAGCGGTCGTCCAACGCCTTGGCCATGAGCTTGTTTTCGCCGAATTCAACCGGCTCATAGTCAAAAGCCACGGTATCTCCGATTTCCACAACAGCCTCAGCCTGCTCTCTGTCCTTTGCTCCGATGTCAATGGTCAGGCCTTTTTTGCTAACCGTCCCTTTTCTTTCGGCGGCGCTCTGGGCATGGATGGGCTTAAGGCCTATGACCCCGGGGATTTTGTTCTTGCCGATGCGCACCCTTTTACCGGCCAAAACCCTGGCCTCAATGCCGCCTACGTTGGCAAACTTTATAAGGCCATCGGAATTGACAGCCGTAACCATCATACCCACCTCGTCCATATGGGCGGCGAGCATAACGCGGGGCCCCTCTCCCGTTCCTTTTTTAAAGGCGATTAAGTTGCCGCAGGCATCCACCTCCAGGCTGTCCACATAATCTCTTATCTTATCTGCAATAAATTCTCTTACCGCTTCCTCGTCGCCGGATACTCCGTCCAATGAGGTGAGCTTTTTTAAATTCTCCAAAGCTTCCATAATCAGCCGTATTCCTTTCTAAGGCTTAACTCTAGGGCTTATTAAACGTAAACCGGGAAGGGCTCACTTCCCGTCCCTGAAGGCAATGTACCTGGCGGCAAGCCGGGCCGTTGCCTGCACATCATCCACTGAAATCATCTCAACCATGGTATGCATGTATTTGCAGGGAATGGATAAAAGCAGGGTAGGTATACCCTCCCGGGCAATTTGAAGAGCCGATGCGTCGGTTCCCGTAGTCCCGGGCTCAGGATCGATTTGATGGGCGATTTTTTCCGCCTTGGCAATACGGATGAGCTCCCTGGTGTATTCCTTGTGTAAAACGGGTCCTACGGCTATGGCAACACCCTTTCCAAGAGGAAAGCTTTCCTCGCTTGGAATATCGGGCATATCGCCGTGACAGACGTCAATGGCAATACCCAGATCCGCTTTAATATTATAGCCTGCGATAATGGCTCCCAATGTCCCAAGCTCCTCCTGGACCGTCGCCACAACATAAACATCGTCATCATGGTGAACACGGTCAAGCTCCTTGAGAATTTCCACAAGAGCGGCCACACTGCTTCGGTTGTCCATGGTTTTTCCGGCTATCCTGTTGCTTTTAAGCTCCATAGGCTCAAAACGATAGGAAACCCTGTCCCCTACCGATACCAGCTCCCGGGCCTTTTGGGCCGACATGCCGATATCAATTCGCATATCCTCCATTTCAACCCCTTTAGTGGCTTCTTCCGGGGAAATAAGATGGGGAGGCTTTGCGCCGATAACACCGAACAAATCCTCTTTACCGTGAACGGTAACCTGCTGGGCGCCAAGTATTTTCGGATCCACGCCTCCTACCCGGGAAAACTGAAGGAATCCGGTTTCATCAATACCTGTTATAATAAGTCCGATTTCATCGTAATGGGCACAAATAAGAACCTTTTTAGGGTTTTCAGCCCTTCCTTTTTTTAGGCCAATGACATTAAAGAACTTATCGATAGTTACCTCTTCGCAGTAGGTTTCGAAAAGCTCTGCAATCGCCCGGGACGCCGTGTTTTCATGGCCGCTTACCGCAACCAGCGAGCTCAGGCGTTTAATTAAATCTCCGCATGTAAGCATAAGCATCTCCTCTGTCATTCTTTGATACTGTTTCACTGTCTTTCTGAATAAAACTTAAGTGGAGCAGCAAAAGCTCCCCTATTTAAACATAAACTAATCTTATACATTTTAGAGCTATTTGGCAACTATTTAGATATTAATCAAACAACTATTTTGCCAAATCATTCTATTATAAAAGGGGCGCGAAAAGACGGAAAAAGCCCTGTACAAGCTTCATATACCAGGGGCGTCCGTTCCAGTTATCAAGATGGTGTTCCTCACTGACATTAAAGGTCTTAAGCATGTCCTCCTTAAGATCCTTAAGGGCCTTGCTTCCGCAAACCCACACACCGTCCTCAAAATGAAGGTAAAAGCTCCTGTAATCCATATTGATGCTGCCCATTACACCATGAACATCATCGCTTAAAACGGACTTGGCATGAATGTATCCCGGTGTGTATTCATAAATCCGAACCCCTGCTTCCATAAGCGCCCTGTAATTGGAATGAGTAACCATGTGCACATACCATTTATCCCATATTCTAGGAGTAATGATTCTGACGTCCACACCGCTTCTTGCCGCCAGGCACAGCTCATTAATCATGGCGTCGTCAATGACAAGATAGGGCGTGGTAATGTAAACATACTCCTTTGCCGATGAAATGACATGCTTGTACATGGATTCCGCAGGATTGTGGGGCTGGTTTACCGGGCCATCGCAGAAGGGCTGATAATAGCCGTCATTCTCCAGCTTAACCGTAGGCTTGTAGCGAAGGCTGTCCTCCTTTTCCCCTCCCGATGCAGCCTGCCACATTTTCAGAAAAATGCAGGTAAGGCTCCAAACGGCATCACCCTCCATACGAAGGGCCGTATCCTTCCAGTGTCCATGCTTTTCGTAGAGATTGACATATTCATCGGCCAGGTTTGTCCCTCCCATATACCCCACATTTCCGTCGATGACCACAATTTTCTGGTGGTTCCGGTAGTTAAGATAGAGCCGGGATACGTATTTATGGACAGGGTTGAAGGCTTGTACATGTATAAGGCCGTCATTGTTCTTCTTCATAAGCTCCGGCGGCAAAACAATAAGGCTTCCAAAATCATCATAAAAAACACGGACCTCTACGCCCTCTGCCGCCTTTTTTCTCAGAATGCCGTATATCCGTGACCATAAATGACCCTTTCCGATGATGAAATATTCAATAAAAATAAAGCGCTCAGCCTTTTCCATATCCCGTATCATATCTTCAAACTGGTGCTCACCCAGTGGGTAATACTTGCTTTGGGTACCCTCATAAAGAGGAAAGCCCTCACGGGTAAGATAGCCCCATATCCTTTTTTTATCCGGGTATTTCTCAATAAATTGCTTTTCTACCTCAGTATCCTCGATAGGACGGCGGATAGGCTCCAGCATAAGGGCTCGCATGGCCTTGCTTTTCCGTGAATAAGTGGGGGCCTTTCCCCAAAGTAAGTAAAGAAGATGGCCAATGATGGGAAGCACCAGAATAACAATCATCCAGGTAAAGGTATAAGCCGGGCTTCGGTTAGGCTCGGAAAGCACCAGTATCTCCACCAGGCCGATGGCAGCCAGCACATAATACATGGTAAGGGATTGCTGCCTTAAGCTTATCACAAGGAAGGATATGAGGAACACCTGGAGTATAACAGCCAGTGCCACAATAATCATTCTAAGAAGTCCTGTATTGTATCTGCTTTTTATCATTAAATTTCCCCCATACATGTCATAATCCGGTTTTTTCCTTTTTGCTTTTTCTATTTCTGTAAAGATGATAAATAAGCGCTGCCAGCAGCATCAAAAGGGCGCTGATGCCAAGTGGTATGAGGAACTCCGCTGATAGAGGATTGGAAATGGCCTTTCCCATCAGCACAAAGGGCACCATACCGGGAATAAGCCCCAGCACCGTACCTGCAAGGTAATCCCGGTATCTTATTCCTGCCGCTCCCAAAAGCATACTGGTAACATCCACCGGAGGCCCTGGTGAAAACCGGATAACAAAGCAGCTTACCATCCCCTTGTTCTGGCTGAATTCCACCAGCTTCCTGGCGTATTTGCTCTTGTCGAGAAGCTTATGAATGCGATCCCTTCCCAGGTATCTTCCTATAAAGTAACTCAGGCTCGTTTCCACAGCCAAAAAAAAGCAGGTCAGAAGAAGTGCCCAGAAGGGTGTAAAAAGGATGCCCGCACACATGTATAGCAACGCTAGGGGCATAAACATAAAAACCGGCTTCAAGCAATAAAGTCCCAGTAGAATAAGCGCCGATACAAACGGGGAATCCGGCATGAGCCCAAGAATATCCTCTACCTTAAGATGCCTCAGCTCCGGCCATTTTAAAACGGCAATGACGGCCAGTATAAGGACAATAATCCCCTGAATGGCTTTCGCTGTTTTATTATTCATCGCCTTAGAAGGATCCCGCCTTCCTCCCGTTTGATTTTTCAGCAGCAGCCAGCCGTTCATACAGCTTATACAGGGCATGGAATTCTCCGCTGTAATTGGCATGCCATGGTTTCTTCTTGCCGCAAAAATGGAGAATCACCGTATTGGCCATGATATAGTCCATATTTATACGGCTCTTGCTCAGTAAACGGTAATACTTATAATAGCGCGTATCAAAATTATAATGAATCTCATTGAGCTTGCCTATACTCCTGGCATACAATGAGTTAAGAATATCCTGATCAGGAAGAATGAGCCTGCTTCGGTTTTTGACAACAAAATCAAAAATCTCTTCCTCCCGGACAAGCTCCCGCTGCCTTTCAAGATTCATCATCAACACGCCGGAATTGTAGTATTCCTCTATTTCATAATCCATCAGGCGAAGCTTATTAATTTCCTTAATCGTGGTGATACGGCGGTAGGCAGCACCAAAAAGCTTATCCGTCAAATCCATATTATAAAGTGAGTCAACAGGATTGATAACAAGTATGTCCGGATCCAGATATAAAATGCGATCCAGGTTTTCAGGCAGGTATTTAAAGGCCAGAAGGCGGTAATACATCTCCTTGGTGTAATGA
>JAEXPO010000306.1 GCA_023446675.1 Bacillota bacterium
CTCCATAAGACACTGAGCCAGGTTAAGGAAAAGACCGAGGACCTCATGGACTAGCTCCAGTTCAGCTCCGCCCTGGTGGAAATATGGAAGGTTGTTTCAAGAACCAATAAATACATTGACGAAACCATGCCCTGGGCTCTGGCCAAGGATGAGAGCAGGAAGGCCCGCCTTGCTGCCGTGCTTTCAAACCTTGCGGAGTCCATCCGAATTGTTTCCGTACTCATTCAGCCCTTTATGCCCCAAACTCCCGCTAAAATCTGGAGTCAGCTGAAAATTTCGGAGAATCTGACATCCTGGGAAAGTGCGGGCAGGGTAGGCCTTTACGCTCAATATGAGCCTTTGACCACAGGCGAAATTATTTTCCCCAGAATTGACCTTGCCAAGGAGCTGGAGGCTCTTGCAGCCCTTCAAGGCACCCCGGGGGATAAGGCTTCTGAAAAGACGCCTGACAAGTCCGAAGGTAAGCAGGGGGAAAAAGCTCCCCAAAAGGAAAAGGCCGCCTCCGAAGCCGATGCTTCCGCAGAAGAGAAATCGGCAGGCAAGGAGCTTATTTCCATAGATGATTTTGCCAAGCTGGATTTAAGGGTTATTCAGGTTCTGGAGGCGGAGCGTGTTCCCAAATCCGATAAGCTTTTGAAGCTTAAGGTTAAGCTGGGAGAAGAGGAAAGACAGGTTGTGTCCGGCATTGCTCAGTATTATCAGCCGGAGGAGCTGGTGGGTAAAACCCTGATTCTGGTAGCCAATTTGAAGCCGGTTAAATTAAAGGGCGTGGAATCCCAGGGTATGATCCTTGCCGCTTCCGATAAGGCGTCCGGAAAGCTTACTTTGGTTACTGTAGAAGGAGAGATTCCTTCAGGCACCCAGGTGAGCTGAGTTAAACGGAGGTTTGTTTTGATCGATTCACATGCCAGGTGAGCTGAGCTATACGGAGGTTTTGTTTTGATCGATTCGCATGCCCACTACGATGATGAGCAATTTAACCCGGACAGGGACGAAATACTGGCAAAGGCTTATGAAAGCGGTGTTACCCATATAGTTAATCCCGGGTGCAGCGTGGAAAGCTCCAAGGCATCTTTAAAGCTTGCCCACAAATGGCCTTTTGTCTATGCCGGTGTGGGCATCCACCCTCATGAGGCTTCCTCCATGGATGACCATTCTGTTTCGGTGCTTGAGGAAATGGCCCGTGATAAAAAGGTTGTGGCTGTCGGGGAGGTCGGATTGGATTACCATTACGATTTTTCGCCCCGGGAAGTACAAAAGGAATGCCTGGCCAGGCAAATCGCACTGGCCAGAAAGCTGGGGCTTCCTTTAATCCTGCATGACAGGGAGTCCCACAGGGATATACTGGATTTGATCCGTTCCGAAAAGGCCTACGAGGCAGGCGGTGTTTTTCACTGCTTTTCAGGCAGTGTCGAAATGGCCAGAGAGGTGTTGGAACTGGGCTTTTACCTGGGAATCGGCGGCTCTTTAACCTTTAAAAATGCAGTGAAACCTGTCGAAGTGGCAGCTTACGCGCCCTTCGACAGGCTTTTGCTGGAAACAGACTGTCCCTACATGGCGCCGGTGCCCCACAGGGGCAAGCGGAACTGGTCGGGACTTATGGGACCTACCCTTGAAAAAATAGCTGCCATCAAGGGTGTAACTGTCAATGAGGCAGAAAGAAAGACTGCGGAGAATGCCGTGGCACTGTTCAAATTGTCCGGTAAGTGATAACGCTGAAGGGAGTGGATACCTCCATGAAAAAGTTTATCATTGTTATGATCTCGTTTCTTGTTTTGTTTGTTTTTCTGATGCTGAATTATCTTCTGTGGGATAAGGAAAATCTCCAGAAGGAAAGGGAGTCGGATAAAATTGAGCAGGACTGGCTGAGAGGGCAAAACCGGACGCTGCAGTCCACCATTTCCGAGCATGAGCGGACCATTCAGTCTCTTGAAGGCAAAAATAACAGCCAAAAGGAGCAGATTTCCATTCTGGAACAGCAGCTCACTCTCTCCGAGCAAATCGGAAAAAGCAGGGAGGCGGAGCTTGCTGCTCAGAAGGAAGCCGTGACCTTGTATAAGGAGCTTACGGCTCCTGCTCTTGTGGAAACGGTGAGGGGCTGGTTTGCCGATATCAGTGAGGCAAATTATGAGGGATCTTATCTTAAAATGGCGGAAAATGCCTCTGTTTTTGGCAGTAATATGTCAAAAGAGGCGTACATAATGTTCATTTCTGTGTTTAAAAGCCTCTCTGTTGTGGAAGAAACCGAGGAGAATCTCAAGGTGTATGAATTTATCAACGACAGGGAGGATATTTATCAAATTCACATACAGCTCAACGCCGATATTCTGTTAAATGAGGAAAAGCCTGAGCTGCCCGGATTTAGTCTCACAGACGGAATTAACGTTCTGGATATGGTATTTTTGTGGAACTCCACTGAAAAATACTGGGCAATACTAGTGGTTTCAACGGTTCCGTAAGATCAAGCCTTGACAAAAAAATCAAACCTGATATAGAATAGAAAAGCCTTGCAGCCCCCAATAGGGGGAAGCCCCGGACAACCGATACAAAACCGGACTTTAGTCACTATAGCACCACCGGACAAGGTACCGGAATAAAGATACGAAAGAAATAACGCACAGAAAAGTTGCTGCAATTGAATAGTGAGGATTACTTTAAGCTTTGCTTCCGTCCCTATAAGGCAAATGTCCCAATTTAGGGGAGAAGCCTGTTGCTGATTTTGGTCGCAGAGGAATAAACGGCGGAAAAAGTATGATTTAATCCTAAAATGAGGAGAGGAAGTTTGAATGAACGAATTCTATGTCAGTTATGTCAAACGAGCCCTTCCCCTTAAGCAATTGGCTTTGCTGTTAATCTTATCGATCATAGCGATAACTGCAGGTATTGTTTTATTTTTCAACTTAAGTCGGGACATCAAGGTATATGATAATGGCAAGCCAATTCAGGTAGTGACCATGGGAGCCAGTATAGGTCAGGCTCTTGGTCAACTGGGGATCTCCGTAGGCGAGGATGATTACATCAGCGCTTCCATGGAGGATGAGCTCAACACTGACGGTACCAATGTTCTGATGATTAAGAGGGCCGTTCCCCTTAAACTAGTCATCGACGGACAGACACAGGATATCATGTCCTACAGAGACACCGTTTCTGAGGTTGTGAAAGACAACGGAATTACAATGGGCGAATTGGATCGCTTTGAAGGCGTCAAAGCCGAGGACGCAGTCGCTTCAGGCATGACCGTTCGCATCGTCAGAGTAAAAGAAGAACTTCTCGCTGAACAGGAAAGTGTTCCCTATACTGTTGTGGAACAGCCCAACAAAACCATGAACAGCGGCGAGAAAAAAACAATAAATGAAGGCGAAAACGGAATATTGGAGAAATACTACAAAATCACCTATGAAGACGGAAAAACCGTAGCGCGTGATTATGTGGAAGAAAAGCTCGTCAAGGAACCGGTCAACAAGCTTGTTGAATACGGAACAGTTCAAAATTTTAAAAACTCACGCGGTGAGTTAGTGCGTTATTCCAAAGTTCTAAAACTTAAAGCAACAGCCTATACAGCATCCTTTGCCGATACAGGAAAAAATCCCGGTGATTGGGGTTTTGGTATTACCTACACGGGCCTTCAGGTGCGTGAAGGCGTGATTGCCGTGGATCCATCGGTTATTCCGCTGGGAACCAAGGTTTATGTTGAAGTGCCCGGATCCCAGCCCGACTACGGCTTTGCCATTGCAGCAGACACAGGCAGCGCCATAAAGGGTAATCTCATCGATTTGTATTTTGATACAACGGCTCAGGCAAAGAACTGGGGCAGGCGCAATGTGGTGGTTTACATTCTCAACGAGCAAAACGATACTCGATGGAAATTAAACGACGACCCATGGAAATAAATTAATTACGGGATTAGCCGGGAAGATGGCATAGCATGATTAACACAAATGAAATACTCAAAAAGCACGGTCTTAAGCTGACAAAATCCTTAGGTCAAAATTTTCTCACAGACATCAATGTTATAAAAAACATTGTTGAGGCCGGTGACATTTCTTCCCGGGATCTGGTCCTGGAGGTAGGGCCGGGTATCGGAGCCATGACCGTTATCCTTCTTGAAAAGGCCGGTAAAGTGGTGGCGGTTGAAATTGACAAGCATTTAATCCCCCCCCTTGAGGAAAACC
>JAEXPO010000358.1 GCA_023446675.1 Bacillota bacterium
CATATCCCCTGGATACCTATCCGTTTATACTCGTTGCCTCGCCTGAGTTAAAAAAGCATTACAGCGATTTCATAACGCCGGATCAAAGGCTTCCTGTTTCCTTCATCATCAATGAGCCCAATTGTGTTTTCCGTGAAATCTTTGAACAGTATCTTCGGGAAAAATCCATTATGCTTGATCATACTATTGAGCTTTGGAGTATTCCGACCATTAAGAATCTGGTGAAAAGTGATGTGGGGATTTCGTTTCTTCCCCAATTTGCGGTACAGGAAGAACTGGACAGAGGGGAATTGGTGGAAATCGCTACATCTTTGACAAATACAAATACGCAAATTACTGCCGTATGCGGTCATCATAAGAATAAATGGATTAGCCCATTGATGCAGACATTCATGGATTTGTGCATTAAGGCAAAAGCGCAGCCGGGCAGCCACGGCACCCCCGGCTGACGGTACCGCGGCTTAAGACTGGTAAAGGGCATACCCGCTATACAGGCGCTATTACCGCTTCATGCGTAACAAGATCAGTTTTTCCAAAGTCCGGCTGTCCGTAAGTTCATATCGTCATAAATTTTATAAAAGTATTCGCAGGTGCCGGTATTGATAAAGGCTGTGTATTTTGTATAGTCATAGGTGTTTCGGCTGGTTACGACGGCTCCCTTGGGTATGGAAACGCTCTCCATAATATGAAAGCATGCCGTAATAGCTTCACGGCTATCCTTAGGCGTTGGTAAATGTGTTTTTAAATAGGCGGTGCGTACAAAGCGTTCCGGAGAGGTAAAGCCGCCCGGCAGAGGAACTGTTCCTCCGGCCTGCCCAAAAGGTGTCAGACGGGTTTTATCCCAAAAAACTTCTTCCTTTTGCGTTGGTGAAGCCTCCATATAGTTTCTCAGATTTGTCATATGCCAGTGAAAATCAGGGCTGTTGGCCATAACACCTATAGGATTGTTTATTAGCTCCAGGCCTCTCAAGGTTGATTCAATGACGACACAGGCTCCGCTTTTGTCAACAGCTATCCAATGCAGGGGCGCTATTGTCCTTGTAACCGGATCCGGAACACCTACTATTGTAATATCTTTTAACACGCCGGATACATCTTTTACAGAAGCGCATCGGCCAAGCAGATAGTGGAGAAAGTCGATGGATGCAATGGGCTGGTTGCCCGGCTGTGTCTGGTTAGCTTCGTACTGGGCATAACCGGCAAAATATAAGACCGCTGCCGCGAAGCCCTTTTCATTAACGCCGTCAAAAAAGCCAAGAATCCCATCAAGCTCCTGGCCAAGTCCGATAAAACGATAGTTGTCTCTGATTTGGCTGTTATTCAGGCTATTAGTCCATACATAGGAGCTGGGGACGGTATAAAGCTGAGGTATAATATCATGTGAAAAGTCCATGGTTCTCCCAAAGAACAGCTCGCCGGATTGTGATTGTAAGGTCATTGCCGTACACATATAAGAATATCCTTCGAAATGATAATTATTAATACAATATATGAAACCGGCAATCCGTGTGAATCAGGTGCATCCCCTGTAATTCCAGGCCTATCACTTCTTTTCAATTTCATGAATATACTGGAATAACATAAAATAGGGGGTTTATTACTATGAATGAACACTATCCCTTTGTAAATCCACCGCTTCCATATCCCTATGATGCGCTTGAACCATTTATCGATACTAAAACGATGCACCTGCATCATGACAGACATCTTCAAACCTATGTGAATAACCTCAACAACGCACTAAAGGATTATCCGGAGCTGCATAGCTGGTCCCTGGAACAGCTTATCTATAATGCAGACCGGCTGCCCGCGGCTATTCAGGAGTCCGTAAGAAATAATGCCGGGGGCGTCTATAATCATATCTTCTACTTTAACGGCATGTCGAATTCAGGAACAAGGGCTCGAGGGGGTAATCTGTATCCTGCGCTTATCAGAGACTTTGGCTCAATTGATCAATTTTACGAGGAGTTCAAAAGCAAGGCCTTGTCCGTATTTGGCTCAGGCTATGCCTGGCTGGTGGCAGATCAGAATGGCCAGCTTAAAATTGTGACATCGGCGAACCAAAATACACCCATTGTACAAAACCTGTGCCCTGTTGCCACCATTGATGTTTGGGAGCACGCGTATTATCTTAAGCATTATAATGAGCGGGCGGCTTACATAATCGATTGGTTCAATGTGACCGATTGGGAGCGCGCAAGCGAGCATTACGCCAATTGCCTTGCACGTATGCAGCGATAAGCCACAGCATTCTTGCATGGCAGTACTTTTCGCATACTAAATGGTAAAGGGGGCCGTGGTTTTCGCGGCCTGTCAACATTTCTTTTCAGCCGTTCATATAATATCATGGCTCTCGCATGTCCCTTGTCGAAGCTCCTGCTTGGACTTGGAAATTATTTACAATAGTGACATTTCAAAAGGAAAGTTAAATTTAGAAACAGCGATAGGTCTTTTTACGTTACCGGCTTCCGCCTCCGCCTCCGCCCGAAAATCCGCCGCCGCCTGAAGCGCTTGCTGCACCGCCGGTTCCATCCGCATTAGGCGCCGCAGCACTGGAGAAATGATTCGTCATATTCATAAAGTACAGCATACTGTAGGCGTTGCAGCCGTACATACCGGCGAAGGTATCAAAATACGCGGGATCAAGGGCTTGCATGCTTTTTAATACCTGTTCGCCGCTGCCAAATAAGGTGGCGAATACAAGATAATCCCCCCAAAGCTCTCTTGGAGCCTCATTGCCATTGGGCCTGTGCATTTCCGCCAGATATTTCTGGAAGCCAAGCAGCCTGACAGCCTGTTCAAAGCCATGAGCTGTAAAGCGGACCGCGCCCTTTTTATCGCGGGCCGCTGCACCTGTATTAAGCAGCCCTTTCTGGCCTTCGCCTGTTACTTCTTCCGCCCATTTTTTGAGCTTTTCATAAAATTCAGCCGCTTGTGCTTGCACATCGGAGGCCCAGAGAATACAGTCCTCGTCGGCGCCATTGATTAAAATGTCATACAGGCTGCACTCCACTCTTTGTTTGGGTGCTTTGTTGGGGTTAAGCACAATGGCCTCCTCTTTTTTCGCTTTATGAAACCCTCTTTTGACCTCCCGCTCTTCAATGCTTATGAAGCCCGCCTCCTGCCAGCGTATCAGATAGGCGCTCATTAGGTGTTCAAAGGAAATTCCTCTGCGCAGCAAATTCATGGCGGCGTAGACATTTGAAATATCCCGGCCGAGGGGAACCGTCCCAATAGAGTCAATCTGCTTTCTTTTAGGAAGCCTTACAATTGTACCGTCTGCCAGCTTGTAGCGTGAATAGAAGAAAGCGGCGAGAATGACGGCCGCCACACTTGCTGCCCCTAATACACCAAGAATGATATAACCGGCTGTATTGGAATTATCACTTTCGGCAGCCTCCTTAAGCTTTTCAAATGAACTGTCGGCTTTTGCAGCCAGGGGAAACAGGCTCCTGTCAAAACGGCAGAGTAAGTTTACATAGTCCCCGCTGTCCATAGGCTCAGAGGTGAAAGCCTCAAGGCTGCCATCTTTGCCAATGTCCACTTCACCTGTGTACCCATACCCCCAAATTCGGGCATTATCCGCCGTCAAGACCGTATCTGCCATGGAAATTTTAACTGAAGCGAATTCCGGGGCGCTTGAAAGCTCCGATACAATCTGATGATAAAAGCCCGCATAATCACCGTAATCTTTTACCAAACCCTCCAAAGTATACTGCAGGGTATAGGTATGGTCCCCATAGCTTCCAATGCCCCAGCAAAGCTCGTAGCCCTTGGCAGTTTCCAAAATGCCGCTGGTGCCGGCCTTTTCTTTAAGCGAGCGATCCGTATCCCAGCCGGACAGCGGTTTATATTCTGTCCCCGACTCATCCCAAACCCGAAGCGAGTGGACGCTTATACCATCCATGTTATAAAGTGCCTTATAGTATTCCGTGCCGCCTGAGATACCCCGTACCTCCCAGACCTCCGTTATAACCGCAGAACCGTCCTTCTCCAAAAGAACATCAATCGTAATGGAGGGTATGGCCTGTTCCTTTGCGAATACCGGAGCCATGCCCGGAATTAACATCAGTGTGAACAGTACGAGTATTATAATAAGCTTTATTTGTTTTGATTTCATACACTTTCTCCTGTTATCTTATTCCTGTGCCCATACAGGTTGGCCGTATGGTTCAAAACCTTTTTCATTGATTGATAAATCACCGGCCGCTTATTTACATTATATCTCAGGTTCTCTATAAAATGCTCACAAATGACAAACGTTTTCCTTTAACGGCTTACTACAAAATGACCTATGGTATAATTGGAACCACAATAATAAAAAATAATTTTTATTGGAGAATCGCCCTGTGCAACCAAATTTGTTTTTTGTTGTCTTTATGAGTGTAAGGCCTTAACACCTGCAAAGGGGGGAATGCGTTGGATGACAATCAAATAGTGGATTTATACTGGGTGCGCTCTGAATCCGCTATCACCGAGAGCTCAAAAAAATATAGCCGCTATTGCCGCAGCATCGCCATGAATATACTGGCAAACACCGAAGATGCTGAGGAATGTGTCAACGACACCTTCCTTAAGGCATGGAATTCTATGCCCCAAAACCGCCCGGCGCTGCTGTCCTCTTATTTGGGGAGGATCACACGAAATCTTGCACTGAACATATATAAAAAAAGAAAAGCTGAGAAGCGCGGCGGCGGCGAAATGGAACTCATTTTAAATGAGCTTGAAGATTGTCTGTCTTCAAAAAGCAGTGTGGAGGATGAGCTTGAAATGGATCAGATAGGGAAGCTTATCAGCCGTTTTCTCAGAAAACTCCCGGAAGAGAGCAGAACTGTTTTTGTACGGCGGTATTGGTATTCCGATTCCATTGCATCCATTGCCGCTCAGTATGGTATGAGTGAAAGCAAAGTTAAATCCATACTGTTCAGGTGCAGAAACAAATTAAAATTATTTCTTGAAAGCGAGGGTGTTGCACTATGAAAAAAGATGTTTTCTATAAAGCTATCGGGCGAATTGACGACGATATTGTTGCCAAAGCAGCCATGCCAATAAAAGCACCAAGAAAAAGAAACTGGATGAAATATTCAGCTGCCGCAGCGTGCCTGTGTCTGGCTGTACTGGTCAGTATTTTTTCCTTGCCCCATCTGTTTGACAACAGGGTCCCCAACAGCCCAAATATACCGGAGGACGCCATTGCGCTGGATCCTAGAATTGGGTTTGACAACAAGCAATACGTTCCCCTCAGCCGCGAACTGTTAAAAGAGTACGGGTTTGAAGAGACAGTGTCTCAAAGCCAGATTGGCGCTAAGCTTGGGACTGTTACCGAGGGAAATGACACTGGAAAAGAAGTGTACGCCTATATTCCGGCAGGCTCCGACGCTGTTGTTGCAATGAAAGACGGGGACAGCTACAAGCTGTATTCCTTTCTTAACTTTAAAAGCTATGAAAACAATCAGGATGAGGATATGATTGAATACCTGAAAGTGTACGGTATCCATGCCTATACTGATATTAAAAAGGTTACCATCGGCGGCAGGGAGCTGGAGCCGGATGAGATTGAAACCTTTTACAACTACTTTTCCGCTCTGAAAAACTCCAGTGACGCGTATTTCGACAGCCTGTTCAATGGTAAGGACAGCAGCAAGAACGTGGCCCCTGATATTGCCCCCAACATTGACCCCAGCCTTGCCCCAGACAGCGGTAATCAAACTAACATGCCTGTTATCGACGAGCCTCAGGTGCCTCCTGTATCCAACGAAGTTACCATTAACGAACAGGCCTCCGACACACCGGGAGCAGTACCTGGCAGCAGCGGAAGCATGGGCAGTGATGCCTTGTCCAATTCCCACAGTATTGTCGTTTATGGACAAAACGGCCTGTCTTTTGAAATGAAATACTATCCCGACATTGAATTTATATCCCGCCACAAGGTGGACAGCGATTTTCAAGTGTTTCTAAAAGAGCATCTTGAGTAAGCAGCTATCAAGTGGAATAAAATGGTTATAATTAGGCATACACACTGAACATGCTGTTCTCCGCATTAAGTTTAAAAAACATATAAAACTTTTCCTATATGGAGAAATAGATTTATAAAAAAGGGATAGTCCGGCGGAGCTACTCCATGGGATAGCCCAGATGGAGCACATCCCGGATAATGAAGGCAGCTCCCTTTATAGGACTGGGAACCTTAATGCCCCAGGCGTACATCAAGGACACGGCCAGCGTCAGAATTAAAAGTAAAATAAGCCCAACCAGCTCCTTGTGCCATTTTTGCTGAACCAGCCTGGGAATATCTATAAGGCCCATAATAATAAAAGCCACTATCAGAAAAAAGGTCATGAGCTTAGAGCCTCCTTCTTGACTTTGCCCTTCCTTAAGAGTGAAACCAGTAAGGTGATACCTGGAAGCACCAGCTCAAAGAAGCTTGAAAAGAAGGAGGCGGTAGTGGCTCCCCAGACCGCATTCTCCATTGACGAATTAAAGACTATCAGGGAATAGTTGAGTATAAGGAAGCCCAGGGTTATTACGAAGGGTGAGTAGGCACGAAGACGAAAAACCTGGCATAAACCTAAAATGGAAACATAATAAAGGATGGTTATTTTAAAGAATTGGAGTACAAGCAGGGCTATGGCGTAGAAAACTTCCATCCTGGTCATAAAATTGGCTATATTGATAAGGCGAATGGCTTCAAAGGAGGGAAGAGCCAGGTAGGGGGCCGTACCTCCTAAGGTTGCAATGTCTCTGAGCACAATGAGAAGCATGGATAGGGCCCCAATGGACAGGCCTCCGAAAAAATAACGGCCAAGCTTCACCTTTTCTTTGACCGAGGAGACCAGCATGAGAAAAATCATTATTTCACCGTAAGGAATAATAGAGACGATATGCGTTCCCTGGATATACTTGCCCACGGGAAGGGTCAGCATAGGCAAAAAATTGTTAGGATTCATGTTCCCAATTAAAAATATGGCGTTAAAAATCATGACCCCCGCTGTCATAAAGGTATACACAAAGCCGTATCTTACAAGGACCTCCAGACCGCTTCGAACTGCATAGGCACACACAACTATGAAAACAATGAGAATAAAAATCATAGGGGTCTCGGGCAGCATAAAGCCCGTAGCAAAATTACCTACATCTCTCGTATTTAAAGAAGCCAGAGACAGGAAAAAAAAGATATATAAGAGCGAGAAAACCCTTCCAACAATGGGGCCAAAAACCTCTTCGTTTATTTCCATAAGGTTTTTGCCCGGATACCGATCAAGAAGCGCCATGTACATGGTAAGAAGAAGAAGGCTTGCCAAAAAACCAAGGATAACCACAATCCATGTGTCCTGCTGTGTAATACCCATTACAAAGGCTGTTAAAAGGGTTGAGCCCTGAATGAAGCAGGCTATTGCAAACATGAGCTGGGTGCCCGAAATTTTTCCTTTTTCAAGTGGCTGCATCACTTAGTCCTCCTTCGGGTAGATTGGTTTTGACAGGGAACCGATACCCCGCAAGGTAAATTTAACGGAGTATGTGATTTCTGTTTCAGGAAAGAGTGTGTCCCATTGATCCTTTATTTCCTTCCATAAACGGTTATGGCTTCTGTTAAGAAGCGCTCCAAATTCAAAAACATCACAGCCAAGGCTTTTAGCCTTCTTTACAGAAGCAGTCATTTCATTTAAAATCGTTTTGGCGATGGCATCCTCAAGAAGTGCTGTTGTTTTTTCATCCAACGGCTCTTTCCTGCCGCTGGTGGATCCCAGCTTGCCATCCGCTTCAATCTCGACATGAAAAGCAGGTGCACCGGAGGGCTGTATGGCAGAAGTGACCTTGCTTTTAGCCTTCATGATTTCAATTTCAGCCGTTTCCTCCTCGCTTTTGACTACAAGAATGCCGCTGTTTATTTTTCCCAATATCCATGAAAGTCCACGTGATTCGCTGGAATCCAGCTGGCCGACGACCTTGCCTTCCTTAAAAACTGCCATGCCCTCCAAATCCAGCCGTTCCTCATCCCCCTCGCCCAAAGACCGGATAATAGGTGCAATCGGTGATGTGGAGCCGCTTACCTCCCTTGATAAGAAATCAAAAAGTTCAATGGGTATAATTTCTGAGGTTGACCCCTGATTTTGAATAAGCTTTGAAATATAAATGGCTGGAACATTCTCCAGCTTTGTTTCCGTCTTTAAAATGTCGGAAGCTTTACCCTCGGCAATTAAGAGATAGACATTGAGCCGGGATTCGTGATCCCTGAAAAAAAAGTCAAGATACTGATTAATGCCATTAGCGGTTAGGTCACGGCTTATGATGATCATTTTATTATGGGGAATATAAAGCCTGCGGCTAACCTCATGGGAAAAATCTCGGATAATGTTAAAAGT
>JAEXPO010000382.1 GCA_023446675.1 Bacillota bacterium
GCGTCAGCCTGTATGATGCTGGCTACCGCAGCAGGTATTCCCTTAAGTACCACCAATACAAAGGGAACAGCCATTATGGGTGCCGGTGCGGCCAGAAGGATATCCAATGTTAACTGGGGTATTGTAAAAGAGATGCTGACAGCTTGGATCCTGACCTTTCCTGCTTGCCTTATCATAGGCTTTGTTATGGGTAAGCTCTTTGTGTTTATTTTCTAATAACGTTGAGGAGGATAAAAACATGGCATTGTTTAATAAAAAGGAAACCGATTATTTTGAACTGTTTCAAATATCCATCTCCTACTCCAGCCGTGCGGCCCAGTCTCTTAAAAAGGCTTTCTCCGACGGTGTCATAAACTATACCGAAATTCAGAATTTAAAGTCCATTGAGCATGAAGCCGACTCCCATGTTCACCGGTGCCTTAAGCTTATTGAGGAAGCCTTTTTGACGCCTATAGACCGTTCCGACATAATGGAAATTGTGAAGGAAATTGAGAACATTACGGATAATATTGACTCCATTGCCAACCACGCTTACATGATGTGTGTCAACGAGGTCAATGAGCCGGTGCAAAAGCTCATTGATCTTGTGGTGGAAGCCTGCCTTAAGCTGGAAGAGCTCATGCGCCAGTTCAAGCATTATAAAAAGAACATCAAAACCATCGACGAGCTCATCATTGAAATTAACCGGATTGAAGAAGAAGGGGATAAAACCTATCTTAACGCTATGCGTAACCTCTTTGAGTTTGAAACCGATTCCAAGCAGATTATCGTGTACAAGCTCCTGTATGAGAAGCTGGAATCCGCTCTGGACAAATGTGAGGACGTTGCCGATATTGTACAGAAAATCATGATTGCAAGCACTTAAGACCTGGCTTTTACAAGAAGCGGTTTACTCCGTGACAGTAAGACTTTAGGCATAATCCGGTACTGTGGATTATGTCGAAGTCTTTTTTTACAGTTTTTAAAAACCTGTTGGACCAAGCAGGACGCCTTTACTTAATACCTTCTACGGGCAGTTGGATTCCCACCAGCCAAAATACACCCTGGCTCTGGCGATGTAGGGATCGCATGGGGAATGGAGAAAGAGTACGCAATTACCTCCCGGAGGAAGGATAAATTTACCCTCCTGCTCGGATACCAGAGAGCTTCGGGCTGGAACGACCAGACTCAGCACATTGACACCCCCCACGGGAAAGTCACAAATTTCCTGCTCGCTCCGTATTCTGGCGTTGGGCCGGGGAGTGGGAATAAAAGCCGTATTAGCGGGACTGACCTGATTTGACAGGCTTCCTCTGTCCGGAGGATTGGTATTGAGCCAAAAGTCGCAGTTGATAGGAACCTGGGTATAGTTTGTAATGGTGAAGGTGTCCAAATAAACATCCTCATCAGAGCCCGGCGGATTAAACAGGCCGCACCAGGCATTACTGCCTTCACCAAATAAGAGCAGATCCCCCTGACCTGCAAAATAGCGGCCTTGAACGGATTGCCAAAAAGCATTTGGAACAGCCACTTCCCGCTGAAGGGAAGGTACCCGGGAGCCCCGGCTATTATCCTGATTGTTTCCCATAAATTATCACCTGACACAATGGGTTATCACAGGATCTTATGCATATACCGATAAAAATAGAAAGATAAACGAAAAAAACCGTCCGCTCCTTTTAACCGGCCTCGTCTGAGTTTTGGTGACCACAGCCGGCTTGAGGAATTTCTTGGGCTTATGCCCGGAGCCATAAGCCCCATGGGCCTTATCCACGACCATAGCCACAGGGTGATACTTTTGATGAACCGGGAGCTTGTCGGCTTGCCGCGCTTTTGTGTTCATTCCTGTATCAATACGCAAAGTCTGGTGCTTTTCATGCCGGATTTTATGGAAAAGTTTTTGCCTGGTACGGGACAGCACCCTCAGTATCTGAATTTAAGCCCCTAAGAGAGTCTGTGAATGTCTCTTAAGGGCTTTGAAGAAAGTCCCATTACAATGCTTAAAATTCCTTTAACGTCTATTGGATGGCTCCATAGCCGTATTCCAGAGTGCGTATCATTCTGTAAAGCATCTGATTCAGAGGGGTATCCACACCATGCCTGTATCCCAAATCGATAACTGCTTTTGCAAAGCTTTCCACTTCGGTTTTCCTTTTAGCTTCCACATCCTGAAGCATGGAGGTTTTGCCGGTGGGGGAGAGGGTATGGATTATTGTAACATAAGCCTGTAAATCCTCTTCCGTAAGAAGAATGCCCTCTTTTTTGGCCAGAGGAATAACTTCGCGGCATACGGACAGCATGAGCTCACGGGCCTCATCCACCTTTTGATAGACGCCATAAGGGGCCCCCAGTACTGCGGAGGTCTGGTTGAGCCCCACATTCATCATAAACTTCCACCAAAGCTCTCTTAAAATGTTCTCAGGAAGCTCATTAGGAATTTCAAAGGCGTCCAGAAAGGCTTTAATTCCAAGAGCTCTTTCGGAACCGGGATTTTCCTTATCGCCAAAGACGATACGCCCCAGGCGGCTGAAGGTTATGGTAAGATCCTCCCTGATGGCGTCTGTGGCTACACAGAAGGCATGAAGGATTTTTTCGCTTCCAAAGGCTTCACCCAAAACCGTTTCACTGGTAATACCGTTTAAAAGGGAAAGAATAAGGGTGTTCTCGCCTACAAAGCTGTGAAGGCCTTCTATAGTCTCTTTAAGGTGATGGCCCTTTACCGCAATTAGAATCAGGTCTGCTTTTTCTTCGTTTTCTTCCGAAACCACATACTGAAAATCGTAGCGCTCATTATTGACAATAACGCCGGACTTCTCGTAGCGGGCTTTGCGCTCGCGATCCAGTACAACTTTAACGGAATGGGGATTTCTTTTATAGATTTGAGCGGCGTAGGAGGCTCCAATGGCTCCCAGACCGGCGATGTATACCGTGCGGATTGCAGGACGTATCATTTTTTATCCAATCCTTTCCTATGTTTTATTGAATCCTTTTCAGTTTACACGATTTTATCGGGGTAGGGAAGGCTCGCTTGCTGAATCTTACATAAGCGTACGAAGTAATCCATCTTTTATTTCGGCGGGTTTTGTGGTATTTTATTTATAGCCTTACAATAGCAAGGCTCTCGTTGACAGTCCTTTTGCCAAAGCGAATCCCGCTGAAGGAAAGGGGGCTTAAGGCCTTCGTGCTTTTACTTAAGCCCACGGGGCTGTATCCCGATAGGAGAGGAAGGATCATTTTGCGTATCACTGATAAAACAAGAAGAACAGTGGCTGGATTCATCGCCTTTTTTGTTGTTGCGGCTATGATTGCCAGCATGGTTCTAATGGCTCTGGGCTCGCAATAGGAAATGATATTTTAAAAGGCGCATCACCCTGGTAATGCGCCTTAAAAAGCTTCTATGGCCCGGTTTCATTTTCGTCCGTCAAATTTAATCGGCTTTGCCTTTTCCTTAGTCTTTTTTGCATGTCCCTGTATTTCCTTTACAGGGCTTGTTTCATTTTTGTCAAAGTGTTGCTTGTGGTTGCTCTCCGTACCGTGAGGCTCCTCCGGATCCGGTCTTCTCATGCCTGATTTGTCCATTTGTGCTCCTTTCATTTCAATTAATCGGATTGAATATTACCTTCTTATCCTTATTATCTTAAAAATTGCGTGAAAACATGCGCTTTCTGTGACAATTTCCGGGACAGGTAGTCACAGGTTATAGGGCCCTTGAATAGTATGTAGTGGGCTTGTTCGACAAAAGAAACAGGCAGCAAGTAAAGTATAGGAAAGGAAATGATAAAATGAAAAAGAAGATTCTTCAAGTCCCTGTCGTCATAGGTTCAGGTACATCCCAGTTTTTTATTGAAAAGGATATTATTATTTCGCCGCCCAGCCCTCCGGTTTACCGCATTGAAAAAATAGATAAGTGGGTTGAGGTTATAAGCATGTCCGTTATCCCCGGAAAGGTTCTTTTCAATGCCTTCCTGTGGAAGAACATCACCTACAAGACAGTGGAAGATGTTTGCAACGGTATAGTCAATGGTCCTATTTACCACAGCACTCTTAAGATCCCCTTCGGCGGCTTCGTGGAAATCGATCCCGTCGGCTGTGAAAAGGTAAAAGCCTGCGATATCGCAGAGCTTCTTGAGGCCTGTGTTGAAGGTGAAAAAGATTTCCTGCATGATGAATGCTATGTTAAGGGCGAGAAAGTCTACAATGCTCTCTTGGAAAAAGTTGTTGTACGCCTTACCTTCAAGGTAGTCAGAATTGAGCATCTCCCAGTCGATATCGATTATGATAAGGACGATAAGGGTGACAAGGACGACAAGTGCGGCAAGGACAAATACGAGAAGGAAGAAAAATGCGGCAAGGGCGGCAACTGCGACAAGGATTACGATAAGGACTGCAAGCCCTGGGATAAGGAAGAGGACAAGTACGGCTATAAATACTTTCAGAAATACATTGACTAAGTACAAAGGCTAACACTTATGACGTTCAGAAATTCACACCGGCTGCAACTATGATACTTAGGATGAAATTTGCTAAGATAGAGGACAAGGGCTGCATTTTAGTGCAGCCCTTAGACATGTTATGGAAATGGGAACGGTCATATATCTGAATCGTCATCACCGTCGGAGGAAGATACTTCCTTAAAATTATCCTGAGGATTTTTAATTGCTGAGGAATAGTCATTGAGGAAATTTTCAACAAATGGATTGGGGTCACCTGCTCCATCCAGCTTAACCACCCTTATAACATTCTCATCTATCGGAATTTGTGCGGAAGAATAAGTCTCATTCCTGCTATATTCATTTCCCTCTGCAGGCTCCTTGCGAGAGCTGGAGCTTTTATGGAAAGAGGAGGAGCCCAGAATGACATTAAAGGTGAGCTGCATTTTTATATTAAGCTGGTAACCTGGACTGGTCTGATAAACTGAAAAGTCACATTTAGGCTTTCCCTCTACCTGAAGTGTTTCCTCTTCAGGATCCGCTGCACCTTCGTTTAATGGAAGTACTTTAATAAAAGGGCTTTTAAAAGATTTTATCTGATAAGCCCTTTCGTCATGATGTCCTTTCAAGACAAAGTAGAAGGTATATTCACCGTACAGCACAAAGGTACGATTACCCATAGGCGCTGAGAAAACCGGATGAATATGGGCGGAACAGCGTTGAATCTCTGAATTTCCCAACTGTATTTGAAAATGAAGATTATCCTGAATAGCATAAGAGCCAGGATCTTTCCCTCTGGTTTCCATAGCTTTTACTCCGGCATGGGATGCTGCTTTAATTTATGACAGCCAAGCAGGTATTATTACAAAAAAGGTGTTTAGCCCTTACAGCACGCAAGTTATATTATAAGCATAGAGGAGTCCGTCCTCACAGCCTATCAGCAGCCGTCCCTCATTCACCCTTCCCCATACCAGATAGCGTCCCTCTCCAAAGCTGGTGTAATCATAGGCAGGCTTATCCGACAGGGCCATCGCCTTAACTGCTTGTAATGCAATCCCAGAATAAATTCTTCGTGAGAGCTATTGGTAAGTGTATTTTTAAGCTTCTCCGGCTGCTTCCATAGCGGCAGCACAGGCTCTCTATTAATGGTATCCCTTATATAGTGATACCATTCGTGAATATGAGGCTCGTTGAGAAGCTCTTTCCCGTGCAGTGCACTCAGTAGAGTCTGAGGAAACTCATCGTACACCCCGTAATTTTGATACAAGAGGCCTTCAAGCTCTATAACCTTTTCCAGATAGGCTTCATCTGTATCTTCTGCCGCTTCATCCCTATCTTTTGCAGTTTTTTCTGTTATTTCTTCTGCCGCCTGGGCTTCGTCTGTGGCGTTTTGGTTATAGTCCCCATAGTCATCATCCCAATTATGCAAGGAGTCAATATACTCCAATACTCCGTCAATACCCGATTCCTTATATGCTTCCAATAGCTTGTTCATGCAAGTCACCTCTTGTTTTTATAGGGATATTTGGCATCTTTCTTTCCGCAGCATAACAGACCCCTCTGTCATTACCGCAGTTATTATTTACCCCCATAGCACATATGTTAAAAATGTATTTTATTGTAGCATTGACATTTAACGCAATCGATCACCTTTTTGCATGTTTTTAACAGGGTTGAAATGAATATTATCATCAGGCGGGGAAACAAAACGGTGCAGCCAAAAGGCTGCACCGTTTTGTTTAAAAGGATTTATACTTTTTATTGGCAGGCTCTCTTTTTGGAAAGCCGTTCTGAAACAAAATCAAATTCTGGCAACGCCGGTCTTCCTGGCAGCTTCAGCAACAGCCTGGGCAACAGCGGGTGCAACTCTCTTGTCAAAGGGAGCGGGAATGATGTAATCCGCATTCAGCTCTTCTTCGCCGATAAGGGAAGCGATGGCAAGAGCTGCGGCAATTTTCATTTCATCGTTGATATCGCTGGCTCTAACATCGAGAGCACCTCTGAAGAGGCCGGGGAATGCAAGGACATTGTTAATCTGGTTGGGGAAATCGGAGCGTCCGGTTCCCATAACCTTAGCGCCTGCAGCCTTGGCTATTTCAGGCATAATCTCAGGTACAGGATTGGCCATTGCAAAGAGAATAGGATCCTTTGCCATGCTTTTGACCATTTCCTCGTCAACCATACCGGGAGCGGATACACCGATGAATACGTCTGCGCCCTTCATAACATCTCTCAGGCTGCCCTTTTTGAGCTCAAGGTTGGAGATCTCAGCCATAAGAGCCTTTTCATCGTTAAGACCGCTGCGGCCCTTGTAGATAGCGCCCTTGGTGTCGCACAGGATAACCTTTTTAAGACCCATGCTCATAAGAAGGCGGGTAATGGCAATACCGGCGGCACCGGAGCCGTTAACCACAACTTCAATATCGCCAATGTCCTTTTTAATGAACTTGAGAGCGTTGATCATGGCGGCAAGGGTTACAATAGCCGTACCGTGCTGATCATCATGGAATATGGGAATATCGCATTCCTCTTTAAGGCGGCGTTCAATTTCGAAACAGCGGGGAGCGGAGATATCCTCCAGGTTAACGCCGCCGAAGCTGCCGGCCAGAAGCTTAACGGTTTTAACAATCTCGTCAACATCCTTGGAGCGAATGCACAAAGGGAAAGCGTCTACATCACCGAAGGTTTTGAAAAGCACGCACTTTCCTTCCATAACAGGCATACCGGCTTCAGGACCGATATCACCCAAGCCCAGAACAGCGGTTCCGTCGGTAACAACGGCTACCAGATTCCAGCGGCGGGTAAGCTCATAGGATAAATTGACATCCTTCTGAATTTCCAGACAGGGCTGTGCAACAC
>JAEXPO010000443.1 GCA_023446675.1 Bacillota bacterium
GCGTAAGCAAATCCGGCTAAAAGGGGTGTGCGCCGAGCTTTTAAAAACTTAAAAATTCTCTTGACCGTTCCATCTCTCTTTAGTACTATATAGTTATATCTTATATAAAACAATCTATGCAAGGGCAGGTGATGATTGAATCAAAACCAACGGAGGCTTTCTCATCTCAAAAATAAAGCAAATCCAGGACAGAGTTTTTGAGCAGCTTCTTACTCTTCATGGCATCGATCAGTTTAACAGCGCCCAGGGCCGCATTCTTCATATACTTTGGAACGAGGACAATATTCCCATAACCGAGCTGGCAAAAAAAACAGGCCTTGCAAAGACCACTCTGACAAGCATGCTGGACAGGCTTGAAGCCTCGGGCTATCTTATTCGGGCTTTTGAAAA
Organism: Bacillota bacterium; assembly: GCA_023446675.1. GTDB lineage: Bacteria > Bacillota > Clostridia > DSM-8532 > DSM-8532 > DTU059. The sequence goes on from JAEXPO010000443.1 coordinate 391, forward strand.
GGAAGATCGCAGAAAAATCAATATCCGACTTACGGAGCAGGCCCTGGCATTAAGGGATAAATACGTTATAGTCTCGGATCATATGACTGCGCTTTTTTATGAAGGCTTTTCGGAAAATGAAATTCTTGTCTTTGAAAAATATCTGGATAGAATTCTTAATAATCTCACTGGAAAGGAGAACTAACTATGAATGAAAATGCAAAATCCTCTATAGCCGCACTGAGAAAAAACAGCTCTGCCGCCTATATTGCATCCGTGGATAACGAGGGCTTTCCCGTCATGCGGGCCATGCTGGTACTGGAGCACGACAGCATTAAAACGCATTATTTCTCAACCAATACCTCCTCAAGCAAGGTAGACTATTACCGGAGCAATCCCAAGGCATCGGTTTATTACTGCGATCCACAGAACTATAAAGGCGTGCTGTTTGTTGGGATAATAGAGGTATGTACGGATCAGGAAACCAAGGATTTTCTCTGGCGTGAAGGCTTTGAATGCTATTACCCCAAGGGTGCTACGGATCCGGATTACTGTGTCTTAAAATTTACCGCAACTCACGGCAGCTATTACCACGGGCTTAACAGCGCTAAATTTCAGATTGAGGAGCTGGAAGAGGCTGAACGGGAGGAGCTGTCACAAATCCTCACAAAATTCGCTGAGTCCGGCTGGGACTTAATCGACGGCCCCTCCAAAGCATGGCTTGAAGGCCGGGGAGATTTAAACAGGCTGATTGAAGCCATTAATGAAGCGGACAACTCCTGCGGCAGCTGCGGTTGTGAATTCGATCCCCTTTACAAGCGTGCTCTGGCTCTGAAAGCCTGGTTATAACAGGCTTTATCTTAAGGCTCCTTTCCCCAGTATAACTGATTGAAGCATATGAAAAATGTATATTCTCTTCGCTTGAACGGCTAAAACATGTATAATGGAAGTGATCCCCACTAAAAGCAAAAACATCAATAGTAAAACAAGCGACAAGCGATAACCGGGAGAAGGCCTCTGGCAGCCCGGAGCGAGGAGAAGAAAATTATGGTATGCAAGCAAAGCGAGATCAAGATATTTGCCGGAAAATCCGGTAAAGACTTTGCTGAAAAAATTTGTCGTTTTCTTGGATTAGAGTTGGGGAAATCCCACTCTATTACTTTCTCTGTGGGTAACACCTTTGTAAAGGTGGAAGAGCCTGTCCGGGATACGGATGTTTATTTGGTTCAGCCTGTTGCTCTGGATCCCAACAATGATTTTATGGAGCTGCTTTTCTGGATTGATGCCTTTAAAAGAGCAAGCGCCAATTCCATTACGGTTATCATGCCTTGGTTCAGCTATTCCAAGGCGGATAAAAAGGACGAGCCCAGGGTTTCCATCCGCGCCAGAGTTTGTGCCGACTGCATTGAGGTTACAGGTGCCGACCGCATTGTTACCATGGATCTTCACAGCCCTCAGATTCAAGGTTTTTTCAAGATTCCTGTGGATCATCTCTACGCACGTCCGGTTATCTGCGATTACATTGCTGAAAAAAAACTCACCGATTATGTCATAGCCTCGCCTGACGCGGGCTTTGCAAAGGACGCGCGGCGCTACAGCTCCATGCTGGGCGTACCCACAGTCATTGGTGACAAGGAGCGAAAGTCAAATGATGAAAAAGCCGAGATTCTAGAAATTATCGGTGAGGTTCGGAACAAAAACGTCATCATCGTGGATGATTTTACCACCACCTGCCGCACTCTGGACAATATGGCCAGGCATTTAAAGGAGCTTGGAGCACTGGATATTTATGCCTGCGTATCCCACGGCCTGCTGCAGGAAAAAGGACTGGAAATCTTGGATAATAGCCCCATAAAAGAGCTGATAACCACCGACAGCATCCATAATCCTATAGCGCTGGGACATCCCAAGCTTACCACTCTGTCCGTTGCCCCTCTGTTTGCAGAGGTTATCCGCCGTATCCATAACCGGGAAACCCTCAGCGTACTGTTTGACTAAAAGCAAAAAACACAATGACAAAGACGGAGCCGCCCTTTGTATTAAGCGGGCGCTCCGTCTTTTTAAAGCCATTTTTCAGTTACTCCTGATTTTTGGAATTCAAAGCAGCGATGGAGCGCCTAAGTACCATCTTTGGATTGTTCAATTTTTTTAAAGGTATTTTCATAGGTGCCCATGGCTGCCATTGCAACAACGATAGCGTTTAGCGCAGCCAGAAGAAACCTCTCCGGCGTTAATGTACCGGACACGCCGTCAACCGCAATCAAAATAAAAATGGAAATGAAATAGACAATAAACCGGGTGGGAATTCTCCAAACCTTGTCCAGGGGTATTTTAATAAATTGAACAATTAACGTGGTTGCAGAAACTGCGCCGGCCATAGTCCCTAAAAATTCCCATGTAAGGCCCGACGGACCAATACCGTTATTGGCGGAAGCCAGCGTATTTAAAACCAAAAAGCCCGTATTCATAGGATTTTTGCCTCAAACCATGTTATACCTAAGACAATCTATATGTTAAAAGTTCTCTGTCTATGATTTTAATTGAGTTTAATAAAGCTGTGCGGTACAATAATTGCATTGCCCGACGCTATTATTAATGCACAGGAAATGTTCACTTATAACGCTATTGAATCGTCTCTGATTGAAACAGTAAATTGAAACAGTAATAAGAGGTAATGAAATGCCAGAAAGACATATGACGCCTTCGGCGGTAATGCTTTTCCTTATGAGGAAAACCGAGAAGGGTACGGAAATACTGCTGCAAAAGCGACAAAATACCGGCTACGGCGATGGCATGTGGGATTGTGCCGCAAGCGGCCATGTGGAAGCCGGAGAGTCCATGAAAGCTGCCTTAATACGCGAAGCCGGTGAAGAGCTTAATATCAGGCTTAGCTGGGAGCAAATCACTTTTGCCACCCTGACGCACAAATACATTCCGAAATCGACAGGAAGCTATTATAATGCCTATTTTGCTGCCAGCCAATACGAAGGGGAGCCAATTATAAATGAACCCCATAAATGCTCGGCGCTGGAATGGTTCAATGTAAACAGCCTTCCATCCGATATCCTTCCCGACAGAAAAGAGGCTCTGGAGAATTACTTTTCCCATATACCCTACGATGAATTAGGCTGGGAGCAGTGTACTTAAAGGTTGTCAGCCGTGTACTTAAGCGTACTTAAAGGTTGAAAGCAATGTACATAAACCGATGGCCTAAAAAGCCTATTGAGCAAGATCACCTCGGAAGAACCGCTCAATCACAACGGCAGCAGCCGATACAATATCTCCGTCGCTTCCCAGCGATGATGCAAGTATTTGAAGCCTTCTATTGCTTCGGGTAATGGTCGCTTCCTCTACTCTCTCTCTTATTTCATTAAGAAGGAGCTCCGGCCGGTAGGCTATATTCCCTGCCAGTATGACTGCTTCAAGCTCCAGAATATTCATGGTATTGATAATTCCCTGAGCAAGAAAAGCGCTTTCGGTGCCGATTGTATCCAGCCCTAAGGGATTGCCTTCCATGGCCTGGTCAACCACCTCCTGCCAGGATGCCTCTTTTCCTCCCTGACGTAAAAAGTAATCCAGGATGGCAGGAATGGAGGCGTACAGCTCAAGACACCCTCTGTTCCCGCAATTGCAGCGCTGTCCAAACATATTGACAGAGGTGTGGCCCACCTCGGAGCCATATCCCCCCACACCGCGATAGAGAGCTTCCTTGAGAATAATACCCGCGCCAATACCGGTATCCACCACCAGCTCAAGAAAGCTTTCAAAGCCCTCTCCGCAGCCATAATTTTTTTCAGCCAGGGCAAGTGCAGACGCATTATTCTCAAGGTAGACCGGAAGCTTTAGCATCCTCCTTAAAGCTTCCACTATATCCGCCTGATGCCACACGTTAAAATTAGGCGGATTTAGAATGGTTCCGGCATTTAAATCAACAGGGCCGGGGGAGCTGATACCCAGGCCAATCAATTGGTTTGCCTCCACCCCCGCCTCCTTTAAAAGATCCTCCATAACTCCGGTGATACGTACCAGCTCGTTTTGCCAATCCTTTTCGCCGGTGAGCGGCAGCCTGGCTTTACGGATAAGCTTTCCCTTCAAGTCCGTAAGTCCCACCGAATACCCGGTTCTGCTCAAATTAATGC
>JAEXPO010000539.1 GCA_023446675.1 Bacillota bacterium
TCTTTGTTTTCTCGTATCTTTCCTCAAATAAGATAAAGAGAGTGGCGGTTCGGGAGCTCATTGTAGAATAAGACGCGTCTTTTGCAGGAAATTGAATTAATGAAGGAGAAGGCTTTTGCGTTCACACCAGGCAATGTAGAGGTTGGGGGGATACTGAAAAGCAGATCCGCCGGGGTAGTAATCCTGTTGGACACGGTAAAGGAAAACAGCGAGAAGCTTTGGATAAGAAAAAAATCTGAAAGTCATTGACCTTGTCCCGTTATAGAAATAAAATTGACTTTGAGGGGCTAAAGCAGATTGGCAGATTTAAGGTTTATCAATAGGGCTTTGTTAACTGTGTGGATGCATTAGCATAGTCTCACAAAAAGGAGGAACATAATGTATACGGCTGGAAGAAATGACCCCTGTCCCTGTGGAAGCGGAAAAAAATATAAAAAATGCTGTATCGACAAAAGTGATGCCGATAGACAAGCAAATTGGTTTACAAACCGTTTGAGCAGCTTTTTAACCTATGAAAAAGTAAATGTGCTGAGTACGGATGAGATCATTTATAAATTACAAAGTATGGGAATAGCCTTTAATAAAGAGACGTTCCTTTGTGAAATAAAGCGTTTTTATTCGGCAGAGCAATTATCAAGTCAATGGTTAGAAACTTATAAGGTAACAGCTAAAGGCAGTGATGGGGATTTCCCCTGGTTTGCTGCCTGGGTGTTATGGGATCGTCTGTCACCTGAAAATATGTTATGCATGGAACAAATGAATGATTTGATAGATAAGGGTTTTGAGGTGCTATCGGAAAACGATTCCACCCAAGCATGTGATATTTGGCTCAAGGTTTGGGAGGCAATAAAATGCAGAATCAGACCGGAGCTTAGAACAATGGAATATCTTGATGAGGAATATAAGAAGTGCTTTTTTATCAGTAATTTCTGCCAGGATCTTGAGAGCGAATTTCATAATGCCGGTTTGGCTAATCCAATTTATTTTGAGAAAAGAGTCAATTATTGCAAAGAATTTTTAAGTTACTTTCCGGATGAAGATGAGCTTATAATTCACAATATGAGAAGAGCCGTTATTGATTCTTATATTCGTTTAAAAGCATTCGAGGAAGCTGAAAAAAGCTTGGAGGATCTTGATAAGGAATACCCGGACAATCCTTGGACCTATATCGAATACGGAGATAGATATTTTATGCAAGATGATGATAGAATGAAGGATTTACAAAAAGCAAAGGCCTTTTATATGAAAGCGTTATCTATCGCAAAGAATGATTCTGATAAAAAAGCAGTTGAGGAAAGGCTTGAGGATTTGCAGAAGGATTTGCTTCAAGATTAAAGTATGAATCAGAAGAGCTAAGCAATACCGATGGTTTTGAAGATGAAGAATGTCCTTTTTAAGCAGAAAGCAGTATTGATTTTCGCAAGAAGAAAAAAAATCGGCATTACCTTTGAAGGTATGCCGATTTTTCACAATTAATCCAAGCCATTCGCTCCGGATAGACGGTTAGCAGCTTAGGCCTTTATTTCTGTCGCCTTAACCTCCACAGGATCACAATCCTCCAGAAATACGGGCTTAATGCGGACAGAGAACTGAATATCCTTTTCATCCAGCCGGTATTTTTCAATAAGCTGGGGGCCGCAGCTGTTGGAGCCAACGCCGCTTTGCTTGTAGTCCAGGTTAATGAAGGTTTCCAGCCTCTTTTTAAGGCTGTAGGGATGAGCAGCTTCTGTGAGATCCTCCGCGGTATAGTGGGAGGCGGTAAATGAAAAATCATCCCTTCCGGTAAACAGAAGGCCGCGCCCCTGGATATCCGTGGCCGCTGCCCATTCTGTGGCATAGTGACTGCCGTTTTCCTGGGGGCGCAGGTAATTTTCAAACAGCCCATCCACTGTGGAGGCAAAGCGGCTCTTATAGGTGCTCCTGAACTTGTCCTGATAGCTTTCGTGGGGGCCGTAGCCGAAATAGCTTACCTTTTCGGTACCCTGCACCATGGAAAGCTCCAAACCAAAACGGGGAAGGAAGGGAAGCTCTTCACGAACCTTGACTTTGGTATCAAGTACAATATCACCGCTGCCATAAACTGTCCAGCTTGCCGTACCTCGAAGGATGGGCTTTTTGATGTAGCCGCCCAGGGAATAATCCACGGTGATGACGGCAAGCTTATCATCGGCTTTTTCAAGCTTCACCGAATAAACATGGGTATCCAGGCGGTCAAAGCCCTCTTCTCGCCATTTGTTTTTAATGTTGCGGTCATTGTCTGTGGGAGCACGCCACACCTTGAAGCGGGAGGGAGCGGCAAGAAGACCGATTCCCTGATACCTCAAATCGGTAAAGGCGCCTGCGTTTTTATCGAAGACATAAGTAAACTCACTTCCTGAAAGTGTGATGGCTTTGTTTGTCTCAAGGACTTCCAGGGACGGAAGGGAGGATACGGGAATAAGGGTTTTAACAACCTGGCCCACAGGAAGCTCTATTTGGGCAAAGCCCACTTCGTAGCCTTTTTCGGCCCAGGGAAGAGTCTTTTTGGTATGGAAGGACACGTAGAGGAAATAGCGTCCGTCAGCTTTTGCAGGATAGGTGTATGGAATAACAACCTGAGCTGAGGTCTGTGCTTCAATACCCAGCTCCGCAACTGCTCCTTCCTCCAAAAGACTGCCGTCCTTTTCAAGCCTCCAGGCAAGGCTCAGGCCGGACAAATCGGAAAAATCGTAGAGATTTGTCAGCTTAAGGCTTCCTTTTTGGAGATCCACGGCCTCAACCCGCACGGGTGCGATAACATTCTTAAGCTCCAAAAGTCCCTTGTGAGGGGTCCTGTCGGGAAAGACCAGGCCGTCTATGCAGAAATTGCCGTCATTGGGCTTATCTCCGAAATCGCCGCCGTAGGCATAGTAGTCAATGCCGTCAGGGGTTTTGGTTTTAACGCCGTGATCCGTCCATTCCCAGACAAAGCCGCCGGCCAGACGGGGGTACTTGTAGAACAGATCCCAGTAATCCTTAAGATCCCCTGGCCCATTTCCCATGGCGTGGCAGTATTCACAGAGAATGTAAGGGCGATTATCGCCTTTCTCGTTGAGCACATAATTTTCAATATCCGTAACGGAGGGGTACATGCGGCTGTAAACATCCAGGTGGAAGGGATCCGGATCTGTTACGCACCAGGAACCCTCATAATGAAGGGGGCGGGAGGTGTCTCTGGATTTGGCCCACTGAGCCATTTTTACATGATTGACACCATAGCCCGACTCATTACCCAGGGACCACATGAAAATGGAGGGATGGTTTTTGTCCCGCTCCACCATGCGTACCATACGATCCACATAAGCCTTTTCAAAAAGCGGATCGTTGGAGATCATGCTGAAATCTCCGGCAACATCGGTACCGTGGGTTTCCAGGTCGGCTTCGTCAATAACATAGAAGCCGTAAAGATCGCAAAGCTCTAAAAAGCGGGGATCGTTGGGATAGTGGGAGGTACGTATGGCATTGACATTGTGGCGTTTCATAAGGTTAAGATCCTGGATCATATGCTCCAGAGGAATGGCGTGTCCCAGCTCAGGATGGGAGTCATGCCTGTTAACCCCTTTGAATTTTATACCCTTGCCATTAATGGTAAGAACCGAAGCCTTTATTTCAACCTTTCTGAAGCCCACCTTCAGGGGAATAACCTCATCCCCTGAAAAGAGGTACAAATGATACAGATTAGGCTTTTCAGCCGACCAGAGGGAGGGCCTGTCAAGGGGAAGCTCAAAGCTCCCTTTGGGATTGGCTGAATAGGAAGCTTTGCCGATTTCAATTCCACCGGCATCCTTCAAAACAGCGGTGCCTTCTAAGGAAAGGCCGTTAGTGGACACTTCCACCCGGAGTGTTCCTTTTGAAAAATCCTCGCTAAGATCCGTATGTGCAAAAACATCCTCAATGCGGCTTTTGCTGCGGGAGAGGAGATAAACATCGCGGAAAATGCCCGAGAGCCGCCACATATCCTGATCCTCCAGGTAGCTTCCGTCACACCATTTCAGAACCATAACGGCAATGCGGTTGGATCCGGCTTTAACAAGGGAGGTGATGTTGAACTCTGTGGTCATGTGGCTCACCTGGCTGTAGCCCACTTCCTTGCCGTTTACCCAGACATAGAAGCAGGAATCGACGCCCTCGAAGCCGAGGATGACATCCTTATCGGTTTTTGAATCCACATAAAAATCACGGACATAAAGGCCTGCCGGATTTTCATTGGGCACATAGGGCGGATCGCAGGGGTAGGGATAATTAACGTTGGTGTAGTGGGGTATATCGTACCCATGCATTTGCCAGTTTGCGGGTACGGGCAGGGAATCCCAGCCGGAAGCATCGTAGTCCTGAGTGTAGAAACCATCCTCCACATCGTTTACAGAGGTGTGATACTTAAATTTCCAGACCCCGTTAAGGGATTTGAAATAGGCGGAATTGCCCCGTATTCCTTTATGAGCCTTTTCCTGATTTTCATAGGGAATGAAATAGGCATGGGGCTTTTCGCAGTTGACATGAAGAACCTGAGGGTTTTCCCAATGCTTTTCAACAAAAAACATACGTTATCCTCTTTCCTTTTTCCATAGTCATTTCATATTGACAGGCGATCAAACCTTGATAATCCATAAATGGAGAGTAAGAGTTGGATATGCATATCAATATATTCAACATTATATAAGCTCTTTCTCACAATTTATATCCAAAGATATTAAAATACATGTTATAATATTAAAAACCCAAGACGCAAAATTAAAATATAGCACGTAACAACGCAATTTAGAGCAGTAAAGGCAGGAAGAATCGATGGACATGCAATTTTTCCCAACTGTTACCGAGCTGGAACAAAACCTACCTTTTTATCTTACCACCGCAGGCCATTGGGACAGACAGGATCATGTAAGGAGGCCCGATGGCTATGACAGCTATCAATGGCTCCAGTGCAGCGGAGGCGAGGGCAGGCTTCTTTTAGAGGGAGAGGAACATATTATCAGGGCGAATCAGGGCTTTTTTCTCTATCCAACGGTTCCCCACGAGTATTATCCCATAGCCTCACGGTGGGATATCGACTGGATTTCCTTTGGAGGCACCGGGTGGGAAAGCTTTTCAAAGGCTTCGGGCATAACCCGATCCGGTGTTTTCATGGTAACGCATCCGGAAGCCATAATCCTTCAAATTCAAAGCCTTTTAACCCTGGCTCGTTCCTCAAGCCTGATAAACGGGCTGGAATCCTCAAAAATTGTTTACTCCATTTTGCTGGATCTTATGAAGTACGCCACCTCCAGCAATGTGACGGTACAGCAGCAGTACACAAGGCTCCAGCCTGTACTGGAATACATGGCCAGGCATTATAATGAGTCCATCAGCCTGGAAACCCTGTCCGCCACCATTGGCGTTACACCCCAGTATCTATGCAACCTCTTTAAGGCGGCAATAAAAATGAGGCCCTTTGAATACCTCAATACCCTTAGAGTAAACCAGGGCAAGAAAATAATGGTGGAAGAGTCGGGAGTAAAAATCAGTGAGCTTGCCGAAAGACTCGGTTATGAAAGCGCCAGCTATTTTTGCGCCGTATTCAAGCGTATTGCCGGTATAAGCCCGGAACGCTTCCGCAAAACCCATGCGCTCTATTAAACCCGTAAGCCCCTGTTAATCCGCATAGCTGAGCCCTTGGATGACATCTCCGGCATTGGCCTTTAAATCCGGGAGATAATCGAAAGGCTCCACTTTCAGCCAGCCCCGGCGCTTGTCTGCAGTTTCAAAAAGACACCATTCCTTATCGTCGCTTCCAACAAAGGAGAGCATGTCGCCCTCCTTAACGGTGAAGGAAGAGGAGCCTTTTTTTGGCTCCTTGAGAAGCTTAAAGGAGATAAGAGCCGTTAAGTTGGGCAGAAAGTCCGCCATTTCCTTGTCCTGGCAGTCAATATAGAAGGTGTCGTAATAAAGCTCTTTGGGTACATGCTCTAAAAGATGGCTGCTGTTTAGCCGGTATTCATCGGTATAAAACCAGGTCTGGATCAGATGGCCCCGGGTGCGGCCAAATACGGTTCCGTCGCCTGCAACGGTTCTGTCACTTCCGCAGAGCCCCTCTGCCGATCCCATAAAAATAAGACTTTTCCCATCATAATAGTAGAAATAGGAATCATAATCATTGCTGGGGCCATAAGCTTCCACAATGATTTCCTTGTATTTGTCGGAGGGATTAATGTCTACAATATGAAAGCCCTGGGAAGGATTGTCGGCCCATCCGGAAACGGAGAGGTCGTTGACAAAAAGGGCATAGTTGGCGTCCTTAGAGACACTGATATTTAATTCAATGGTTTCAGGCTTTCCGTCACCGTCCAAATCCACGGTGTTCTTTAAATAACTGAAGGTCCTGTAATTATCCGTGTAAATAAGATCCTTTTCCCTTACCCAGCCACGAAAATCCTTATCGGTGCCCTTTGCCTGAATTCGGACCAGCCCGTTTTGGACGTCGTCAAAAATGTCTACGCGGGTATAGTAGTCGTAAGGCGGTTGATAGTTCATAAATTCCTCTGCCAGAGGAGCATCCTTTTGAGGAAGCGTATAGATAGGCGTGCCCGGCTTCACAAGAGCGTCATTAAAGGCCTCCTCTTCCACGTGTGGGGTGGAGTCCGGCAGAAGCTCCCTTTCCCTGGGCATGGTATCAAATTCCGGATCCTCCTGTTCAGGTGAGGTAAATAAATTTGATTCTGAAAGAGGCAAGGAGGAATAGCCGGGATCCGAATATAAGAGGCGGGGCAGAATAAACAGCAGGACGATGGAAGCTGCCGCAAGAGCCGTCATTTTAAGTACAAGCTTTCGATTAATCATACACTTGACCACTTTCCTTCCGACAGGGAGAAAAAGCTTTCATCCCCTTATAGCTACGTGCCGTTGCTACTGTTATTATATACCACTATTATATACCACTATTATATACCACCCGTGCAAAATAAGGGGAAATAATTGGGGTTGCTTTTGCTGCAGAGTCTTCTTTTCAATATGAAAACAGCCTTCGGGTAATCCCTGATTGAGCGGAAAAGTCTATTGACATTTAAAAGTGGCCTCAATAAAATGGTTACAGCATGAGGCAACCGGTTTGAAAACAGGTATCTTGGGGGGATATAAGATACGCCTGATGCAAACGGAGGAATACCTATGAAGGAAAATCATCTGGCTTACAGACAGGTTCACCTTGATTTTCACACCTCGGAAGCAATTGCCGGCATCGGCAGCCGTTTTTCAAGGGAACAATTCCAAAAGGCCCTGAAACTGGGGCATGTCAACTCCATTACCGTCTTTTCAAAATGCCACCATGGGTGGGCTTATCATCCCAGCAAGGCCAACGAAATGCATCCGGGACTAAGCTTTGATTTATTGGGCGAAATGATTGAAGCTGCCCATGAAATCGGTGTTAAAACCCCTGTTTATATTTCGGCGGGCTTGGATGAAAAAACAGCGGTAAGGCATCCTGAATGGCTTATTCGCAAAAAGAATTCCCAGACACAGTGGGCATCCGACTTTTTGGTGCCCGGCTACCATGAATTCTGCATGAATTCGCCCTACCTGGACTATCTGGCAAAGCAGGTGGAAGAGGTTGTTGAGAATTACGATGGGGACGGTATTTTTCTGGATATCGTGGGGGTCAGGCAATGCTACTGCAACCGCTGTATAGCTTCCATAAGAGCACAGGGAAAGGATCCCAGAGATCCGGCAGCCGTTTTGGAGCAGGGAGAAAAGAATTACGCTCTTTATACGAGAACCATTAATGAGACCATTCACCGCATTAAGCCGGGAATGCGCATTTTCCATAACGGCGGCCACATTCGCAGAGGACGCCGGGATCTGGCTTTCATGAACACACATCTGGAGCTGGAATCCCTGCCTACAGGGGGCTGGGGTTATGATCATTTTCCATTGTCGGCCCGGTACGTTCAAAATCTGGGTATGGAATTCTTGGGAATGACAGGAAAATTTCACACCTCCTGGGGTGAATTCGGCGGGTTTAAGCACCCCAACGCCCTTCGCTATGAAGCCGCCCTCAGTATTGCCAACGGCGCCAAATGCTCCATTGGGGATCAGCTCCATCCCGAGGGACTCATGGATGAATCCACCTATGCCTTAATCGGAGCCGCTTATGGGGAGGTTGAGGCCAAGGAGGCCTGGTGCCTGGATACGAAGAATATTGCCGACGTTGGGCTTCTTTCCCTGGAAGCCGCCGGACCTAAGAATAAAGAAGAAGGCATGAAAACGGGAAAGACGGACGCTGGGGCTGTTCGTATCCTACTTGAAGGGAAATTCCTGTTTGATGTGATTGATAAGGAAGAGAATTTTTCAAAATATAAGGTCATCCTACTGCCCGATGCCGTACGGGTTGACACCGATCTGGCTCAAAAGCTCTCAGCTTTTGTTAAGGCGGGAGGAAGGCTTCTGGCAACAGGAGAATCGGGATTAAATGAAGAGGGGGATGCCTTTGTTCTTAAGCTGGGAGTCAAAAATCCCCGGCCCAATCCCTATAACCCGGATTATTTCAGGCCCTTATTCGATACTCCGGTGAACGGACAGGCTGCTTATGTTTTCTATTCCCAGGGGACAAGGGTAGAGCTGGAGGGCGGCCTGGTGCTGGGCAACCGGGAGGATCCCTATTTTAACCGGGATGCGTTTCATTTCTGCTCCCACAAGCATACTCCCAACAGTGAAAAGAATGGCGGGCCGGGCATGGTGGAAGGCCCTGACGGAATTTACATCGCCTGGCGTGTTTTTGAGGACTATGCCACTATAGGAAGTCTCGCCCTTAAGGAAACTGTGGTGTATGCCTTAAACAGGCTTCTGGGAAGGAATAAAACCCTGGAAACCTCTCTCGGAGCCCAGGGCGTTACGACGCTTACCTACTCGGAGAAGGAGAACCGCTATGTTTCCCACCTTCTTTATGCCGTGCCGGTAAAAAGAGGGGAAAACGTGGAGATTATTGAAGACCTTTTGCCGGTCAGCAATACGGCGGTACGGCTTCGTCTGCCCGAAAAAGTAAAGGGGGTAACCCTTGTTCCGGAAGGCAAGCCTCTGGCTTTCAGCCAGGATGAGGACGGCATAAGCTTTACTGTGCCTGAATTCACCTGCCACCAGATGGTGGAGCTTAGGTGTAAATGAATAGAAAAAGAACATGGGAGGAAATGAATATGCCTGTAAAGATTGAAAAGAACAGTGTGGTTTTATTTCAGGGGGACAGCATTACCGACTGCGGCCGGAGCCGCGAGGTAGACAGCCAGCTTGGGAGCGGCTATGCCAATATGACGGCGGCATTGTTTTCCGCAGCTCATCCGGAGCTGAATGTCACCTTCCTGAATCGGGGTATCAGCGGCAACAGGGCAAAGGATCTTAAGGAGCGCTGGGTTGCGGATTGCCTGGAGCTTAAGCCGGACTGGCTGTCCGTCTTCATCGGCATCAATGACTGCTGGCGCAGATATGACAGAAACGATCCCACTTCGCCGGAAGAATTTGAGGCCAGTTACCGATTTATTTTAGAGGCTGTAAAAAGTGAGCTGAAGAACACCAAAATCATTCTTCTGGAGCCCTTTGTGCTTCCTGTGCCGGAAGACAGAAAGGCCTGGAGAGAGGATCTGGATCCTAAGATTCAGGTAACCAGAGAGCTTGCCAGAGAATTTGAAACCTATTTTATTCCCTTGGACGGTATTTTTGCTCAGGCCTCTGTTCTGAAGCCCTCTGCTTTCTGGGCGGCAGACGGGGTGCACCCGACGCAGGCAGGCCATGCCCTTATTGCAAAGCATTGGCTTTCTGTTGTTGAAAAATAAAGTCAGACAGGAGTACGGGATGGAAGCCTGGTTTGAAAAAAACAGCTTTGAGTCGGACTTTCCTTTTGATTTATTCATCAATGTGGGAAGATGCCAGATTATACCTCACTGGCATGAGGAAATAGAGATTATCTATATTCTCAAGGGTGGGGTGAGTGTGGGCATAAACAGCAGGCTCTATGATCTTAAGGAAAAGGACATACTCATTATAAGCGGCGGAGACATTCACAGCTTCCTCCCGGCCTCCGATGACAGCCAGCGGCTGGTGCTTCGCTTTAACCTTTCCGTTTTTGACGGTGTGCCTTCGGTTACAAAGGACAGGAAGGAAATTAAGCCCCTGTTCGATTACGCCCGAAAGCACAGCGTCCTTTGGACGCCGGAGGCGGGGGAGGAAATGCGGTGGCACATCCATAAAATTTTTGACGAGTACAGCCAGCGGCAAAAGGGATATAAGCTGGCCATAAAGGCAATGCTATATGAGCTGGCCGTTTTTCTTCTCAGGAAGGTTCCCATGGAGGAACGCTCCAAGGTGGAGGTGGGACGCCGGAAGGAAGCCATGAACCGGCTGGAAAGCGTTTTCAGCTTTGTTGAAAATAATTACTCCTCCGATATATCCCTTACAGCCTGCGCCGAGGAAGCCGGATTCAGCGTGTACCACTTTACCCGCTTTTTCAAGCAGCATACGGGTATGACCTTTAACCAATATTTGAGTAGTTTTCGTATAACTCAGGCGGAATGGCTTTTAATGAATGAGGATAAAAACATTACGGAAGTGGCTCTCCAATGCGGATTTAACAATGTGAAAACCTTTGAACGGGTTTTTAAAATTCATAAAGGGGAAGCGCCGTCTCAATTTAAGAAAAGGCAAAAAATGCGTACAAATGAGCAATAACCGGGGAGAACTGCCCGGTTATTTTTAATATAATTTCAGTGGGACAACAATCTGTCCGCCCAAAGAGGCAAAAAGATGTTCGGGCATAAATGTCCGGCAAAACAGGAGGGATTCTAAAAATGGGTGAAAGAAAACTCAAAGTAGGAATTATCGGCTGCGGTGGCATAGCAAACGGAAAGCACATGCCCAGCCTTAAAAG
>JAEXPO010000561.1 GCA_023446675.1 Bacillota bacterium
GGAAAGAAAGTGCGGAAGGTAGCTGATGGTTTGAACCACCCGCTTAAAAAACATCTGGCGTATTTCATTTAAGAGAAGAGCGAAAACAATGGTCAGGGGAAAGCCGAAGACCAGCTTCACACCACTGTAAAGCAGGGTATTGAGTATGGCTTTTTGAAGCGCAGGCACTCTGAATATACTTTGAAAATGCTTCAGGCCCACAAAGGGACTGCCGCCAATACCCTTGAAAATATCATAATCCTGAAAGGCTATAAGGATCCCTGCCATGGGAACATAATTGAAAATAACGGTCCAGATAAGTGCGCCGCCTAAAAGTACATAGAGAAGCTTATGCTTTTTAATCCGATTCCAGGTGTTTCGCGAGGACTTTGTACCGGATCCCAGCCTTCCCTGTACTTGTGCAGTACCGTTCATAAGAATACCCCTTTGTTTCATTTTTTGCTGCCGCTTAACCGGTGTTTATTTGCGTATCTCCATCTTAGCAGAGACAAAAATGAAAAAAAGATATCAATCTTATGAAAAGCAGTACCAATTTGAAGGTCTTCCCTACCTGCCGGGCCGCCGGATAATGAGGGGTTTCTAGCCTGGATCTACAAAAAATCAAACGACTTTTCGTTATTTATTTACGATTTTCCAAATGAGTTTTCTTCAGGACAGGCTTATTAAGCCGTGATTCTCAAGTACGTCCTTTTCCTCCACCGCCTTTATGGATACCAGAACCTCGGTGCCGCCGGTTTCCAGGTTACTAATTTTCAGGGAGCAGTCCTCCCCGAAATAAAGACGGATACGCTTTATAAGGTTGCGCATCCCAAAGCCTCCGGATGACGGCAAAGGCTCCTCGGAAAGAATTCGCTGGATTTTCTCAGGACGGATGCCTGCCCCGTTATCCCTTACCGAAAGCTCCAGCCTCTCGCCCTCCCTGTGCCCTGAGATGGTAATGGCCCCGCCCTCTTCCCTGCCATTGAGGCCATGAAGGATGGCATTTTCCACAATGGGCTGCAAAAGGTGCTTGAAGGTATAAAGGCTTGTAATCCCCTCTTCCATGTCAAAGGTGAGGGAATAGACGCAGCAGTAGGAAAACTCGTTTATCCGGACATAATCCCGTATCATGGCCAGCTCCTCGGAAATGGGGATAATGGTGTTTCCCTTGTTCAGGGCCGTCCGGTAATAGCGTGTCATATGGTCAATGAGATCCGCCGTTTTTATATCCTTATTCCACTGGGCATTCCATTTGATGGCGGAGAGGGAATTATAAAGCAGGTGAGGATTGAACCTTGCCTGTACCAGCTCCAGCTCGAACTGGCTCCGCTCCTGCCGGGCCTGGGCCGCCTCCTTGTGAAGATGGTTCACACGGCTTATAAGATCCTTAAACCGCCTTTCGATGACCGCTATTTCCCCGTCACCGGATTCGGGAATAAGCTCCTGGTTTAAAAGCAGGGACTCATCCCGGCGCAGGATATCCATAAAGTTCTTCAACCGCCCCAGGGTTTTCCGGGAGGAATAGCGTGCAAGATAAATCATCAAGGCAACCACCGCAATAAGCACCCATGCCATAAGGAACAGGAACTGAAAAACCGTCTTCATGATAAAGGTGCGGGGTATGGCGGCGGTCACCGTGTACCCGTTCATAAGCGCCGTGGTCACCTCCATGGGCTTTTGCTCCCTGAGGTTTTCCGGCAGGGCCTCCTTGCCGTCCTCTCCCCTTCTCATATAAAGGGTTTCACCCTGGGCGCTCTGAAGAATTAAAACCGCCTCCCTGGCAATAACCGTGTTATCCATGATGCGCTTGACATTTTCAAAGGGAATATTGGCCTCCAATACGCCAATGGGCGTATTGAAATTCTTAATGCTCCGGTAAAAGCGGATATAAGCGGCGTTATTAAGATATATCCGGACATTGAGGGGATCCCACCAGAGAACGCCCGTATCCCCCATGGAGCTTAGCTTCTCCTGTATGCCCAAATCCCGTATTCTTTCATAGCGCTCCACATAGCTTCCTTCAAAAATACTGTCATTGAAAGGGTAAACGGTGAAAAAGCCCCTGTATTTGTCCCCGTAGGGCTCGGAAATGAGAATCTCCAGATTCTCATAAAAAGACATCATGGATTCAATATCTCCCTGATAATCGGTTTTAAGGCCGTTTATCAAATACCTGTTCTGAAGAAGCACATCGCTTTTTGTGAGGAACATTTCAAGCTCAATATTAATAAGCTCGCCGCACTTAAGCGCGCTGTCCGTAAGCCCCCTTTTATAATCAACAAGGGTTGCCCGGACAACGTAAAGGAAGAGAAACAGAATGGCAATAATAAGCGGAATACTGGAAAACAGCGCCATGTTCTTCCTTACGGTATGCTCCAGATCCTTTGCCTTGATTGCCCTTATTTTCCGATGCTCCCACAGCTTTTTCCACAGCATGGCATCTCCCCCTTTTTGCGATTTCAGAATTTATTATCCTGATACCGCTTCAGAATTTGTTTTCCTGATACTGCTTTGGGGTCATCCCCGTGTATTCCTTAAAGACGGCCCGGAAATGAGCCTGGGCCTTATAGCCGATCTGCTCGGGAATTTCATAGATTTTCACATAGGGGTCCTTCAAAAGACCCTTGGCAATGTCCACCCGCTTTTCAGTAAGCCAATCGAAGATGGTCTTGCCCGTATGCTTTTTAAACAGGGCGTTGGCATGTCCCGGGCTGATATAGAGCTCCTCCACCACCTGGTTGACATTTTCAATAGTGGCGTAGCGGCTGTCGATAATGCGCTTAATATCCTCCACAATACGGTTTGCGCCCTCAGCCTCTCCCCGGTTGAGCTTCTGGCTTACCGTGCGGATAAGGTTTATTATAAACTGGCGGATGTCCAGAATGGTTTCAAACAGAGAAAGCTTGCGCCATACCACAAGCTCGTCGTCAAAGAGATCCCCGTAGGTCTTGCCCTCCTGAAACAGGTGGGTTTGAAGAATGGTGGCAATGGTATAGGAAAGGCTTTTCACATACTTTTCGGAAATACCGGGACTAAACCTGTAATACCTGTCCACAAACGAAGCTGCTTCTGCTTCATCCGTACTTTCAAGAACCCTTTCAAGCTCTGACGTAATATCCTGAAGGTTGTACCGGCCCGAGGCCTGGGGCTCCCCCACCTCGGAATAAAAAAGGAGGCGGTTTCCCTGGCTTCCGAATTTGGACTTGGCCGCGTATTCGGCTTCCGCAAACCGTTCCGGCAAGGTTTCATATTCGTTTGAGAAGGTGCTTATGCCCATGGTGATG
The DNA here is from genome assembly GCA_023446675.1 of Bacillota bacterium. GTDB lineage: Bacteria > Bacillota > Clostridia > DSM-8532 > DSM-8532 > DTU059. The sequence continues at coordinate 3,264 of JAEXPO010000561.1, forward strand.
CTAAGCTCCAGGCTGCTTCGGGCCATTTCAATGCACCTTTCGGCACAGTCGCTGATTTCGTCGGTGGCCTGGGACGGCTCCCTTGATGAAAGCTTCCTGTAAAGAATGACCGAATCCTGGTTCTGACCTGCGCAATAGCCGGAGCCTCCCGCCACCATGGTCTCCTCCACACATTTTTGCAGGCTGAAGCTTAAAAGGTGCTTTTTATCCATGGGCAGATCCCTGAACTTAAAAAGGTAATCGTCAATATGTATGTACACCACGCAGAAGCAGGCACAGGCAAGATCCATTTTGAGATAATCCATTCTGGCTCTTATATCCTCATTTTTCAAATCCCTTTTATAAAGCAGCTCCTGCAGGAACTGCTCCTGCAAAAGGGGAAGGCTTTTGTCCACCAGCTCCAAAAGCTCCTGCTCGTATTTTTTGCGGCTGTCCGCCTCCTCCTTAAGCCTGCGCATTCTGCCCACGGCAAAAACCAGCTCCTCAATATGAATGGGCTTTAGCACATAGGCACCCACCTCCAGCTTAATGGCACTCTGGAGGTACTGAACATCGTCAAAACAGCTCATAAATACAAACCGGGTTTCGGGAAGCACTTCCTTGATTTTTTCGGTCATTTCAATGCCGTTTAGAAGGGGCATGGCCACATCGGTGAGCACAAAATCGGGCTTAAGCTCCAGGGCCTTTTTGTAGCCGTCCTCACCGTTGACGGCCGTTCCAACTACCTTTATATGCTCCTGCTCCCAATTGATAAGGCCTGTGATACCCCTCCTGTCGTTGGGGCTGTCGTCGACGATAAGCATGCTGTACATGTAAAGCGCTCCTTCCGAAAAACACACCGTTTATGCCGGGGGACAAAAGAATGGGTTAGCAGATAAAGCATAATTTATTTTTTTGGCTCTGACAAGCATTTGCCTCTGTTTAGAACGTTGGAGCCCATGGTATATTTAAAGCTATACATGAAAAGGAGCCCGTCCAATGAAGCATAACAGCATTCTCAAGCACAACGAACAGGAAGCCAATTTTTTTGCAGCCCGCATTATGCTCTTTACTATCCTCTTTATAGCTTTGGTGTTTATACTGGACCTTTTGAAAATCTTTATTGTTCCGATTAACACCATGGCCATAGCCTGCGGAGCCGCAACCCTTCTGCTAGCCGTTCCCACGGTTCTTGTAAAGCTTTTAAAGCTCAGGCATCCGGTTATTAAGTACATCACGGTAACATCCGCCACGCTGATGGTCGCCATAATGAACATTTTCCTTTCCTATCACGTCATTCTGCTCTTTATGTTTCCTGCCGCCATCGCCAGCCTGTTCTTTTCAAGAAAGGTAAGCTGGTATACGGCAGGCCTCACCCTGGTATGCACCGTGGGAAGCCAGGTTCTTAACTTTCTTTACGGCGACGTGGGAGACAGGAATTTAAAGACCCTTTTCGAGGTCATGGTTTATGGAGTTGCACCCCGCAGCATTGAGCTCATCGCCCTGTCCGTCATCTTTATTCTGCTTTCAGTAAGAACACGGGCCATGCTGCAAAATGTGATGGGGGCGGAGGAGCAGGCGGGGCTGCTGGAAAAAATGAAGCAATCCGGCAACCGTGCCATGGAGGTTTCCGCCCAGCTTTCCGAATCCGTCTCCCAGCTTTCGGTTATTACCGTTGAAACCACCGCTTCCAATGAGCAAATTGCGGAAAACACTGCCCACCTGGCCGAGGGCTCGGAGGACTCTCATCGCTTTGCCAATGCCGCGACTGCCAGGGTGGACAACATGTCCGAGAAGCTCAAGGGCATTGCCGGAGAAAGCCGGAATATTGCGGATATCTCCCGAAAGCTCGTGGAAATAAATAATGACAGCGGTGAAAAAATTCGTCAGACCGTTGAAAAGATGAAGGGCATTGCTGAGGCTTCCGAAGGGAGCAAACAGTTTATTCGGCTTTTAGAGACAAAGTCCAGCCAAATCCGAAGCATCGTGGAAGTGATAACCGGAATTTCAGAGCAGACCAACCTTTTGGCCCTCAACGCCGCCATTGAATCGGCCCGGGCCGGAGAACAGGGCAGAGGCTTTGCGGTAGTGGCCGATGAAATACGCAAGCTTGCGGAGCAGTCCCAGAATGCGTCTAAGAACATTGCCGACCTCATTTCCCAGGTCCTGGAGGATACGGGAAAAACCGCTCAGGCCGTCGCTCACAGCGCTATTATGGCGGAAAGCGGCGTGATGGCGGTTGAGGCTGCGGGTCAAGCCTTCCATTCTGCCGCCACTGCCGGAAGAAGCCTTAACACCCGGGTGGAAGAGGTGAGCCAGCTTACGGAAAGCGCCGCGGAGGATGGGGCTCAGGTATCGGAAGGCGTTCACCACATTCGTGAGATCAACCGGTCCATGCTGGAGGAAATAAAAATAATCGCCTCCGCCGCCGAGCAGCAGGTCGCATCCATGGAGCAGGTCTCCGCGGCTGTTGAGGCCATCGGCAAGCTGTCCGAGGATCTGACCCGGCCCTTCGGCGACGAAGGCGGGAACAACTAGAAAAATGGGTTTACAAGCAGGTCTCAGATGAGGCCTGCTTTTTTGCGCAAGCGGAGGGTGATGTGGCGGAACATGGCAAGCTCATAGTCAAAGGCAGGAATGTAGCCCTTCTTGGACATGGATCGTGAATCATCCTCCATGGGAATGCTTTCATACTCCCTCAAATAGCGCTTGGAGCACACAGGGTAGGTTCTGGCCTCAATGATGGAGGTAAAGCCAAGCTCGGTGAACAGCTCGTCCACTGACGGGTCCTTGTAATTTTCACATACATGAACATAAAGATCGGGATGGAAATTGCACATAACCCCGCAATAGCCGCTGATGCCCGCCCGGAGAGAATCCAGAAGGGTTGCGCCGTTGGCGTTGAATATCTTGAATGGGGAGCCCTCCACTAAACGGCTGCGGCGCTTTAAGACCTCAATGTCGCAGCTGGTGTCCTTCAAAAACAGGAACCGTCCCGATTCCACAAGGAAGGAAAGCTCCTCGTCGGTTAAAAGCCTTTTATAAGGGTAAGGGCATTCGTACATACCTAGGGGAACGCTTTCTGGCAAAGCCTCCATGAGAGCTTTAACGTTTCTGATAAAAAC
>JAEXPO010000582.1 GCA_023446675.1 Bacillota bacterium
AAACTTACATGGAAGAAATGTATTACAAATTCCTTTATGGAGAAGAAAGCCTGGACAATTTTGACAAGTATGTGGACACGCTCTATTCCATGAAGCTGGACCGGGTGCTTGAAATAAAGCAGGCTCAGCTGGAACGGTACAACAACCGCTAAACGGACTTAAGCCTTAAACAGGGCCGGTTTATAAGCTGGTAAAGCCAGCTTGGAAGCCGGCTCTTCTCAAAGGCGCATCGGAGGTACTAATCATGTCCAATAACAGGCTTTCCCGGCCGTCAGGCGCACTTGCGGCCGACCTTATTCGCAACAGATGGAAATATCTGCTCATCCTTCCCGTTATTATTTATTTCATCCTTTTTGCCTACAAGCCCATGTATGGCGTTATTATCGCCTTTAAGGATTTCAGACCCTCCCTGGGCATCTGGGACAGTCCCTGGGCGGGCTTTAAGCACTTTGAAAACTTCTTTCAGGATGTTTACTTCAGGCGGATTATCACCAACACCTTTGCCATAAGCCTTTTAAGCATTTTATGGGGCTTTCCGGCTCCCATAATATTGGCGCTTCTTTTAAATGAGATAAAATGCCTTCCCTTTAAAAGGACGGTGCAGACCATTTCCTACATGCCCCACTTCATTTCTCTTGTGGTGCTGTGCGGCATCATCCGAAGCTTCACCCTCACCGATGGAGCCGTCAATGATGTTATTGTTTTTCTGGGCGGGCAAAGAAGCTCTCTTTTATCCAATCCGGCCCTTTTCAGAACCATTTATGTAGCCACCGACATCTGGCAGCAGATAGGCTGGGGCAGCATTATTTATCTTGCGGCCCTGTCGGGAATTGATCAGGAGCAGTACGAGGCGGCCCGCATCGACGGCGCCGGGCGTTTCCGGCAAATGACCAGCATTACCCTGCCGGGACTTCTTCCCACCATTTCAGTGCTCTTTATTTTAAGAATGGGGGGCGTACTGAATGTAGGGTTTGAAAAAATCCTGCTGCTTTATCAGCCCACCACCTATGAGGTGGCCGACGTCATTTCCACCTATGTGTACCGAAAGGGTATTATGGAGGGGGGCTGGAGCTACAGCACGGCTATAGGGCTTTTCAACTCTCTGGTCAATGTGGTTTTTCTTCTTGCCACCAATGCCCTCAGCAAAAAATACAATGAGGTGGGTCTGTTCTGACAAGCTTATATTGAGACATCCCTGCTAATCCCTTATTCGTACGGCTAATCCTCATCCATACTGTTAAATCCCTCAACGACTTTTAATCCCACATCACTTTTAATTCCCTATAAGGAGGCGTATTCCCTTGAGCATTACCAAAAGCACCCCCGGCGAAAAGGTCTTTGATCTTTTTAACTACCTTTTTATGATCCTGCTGGTTATCGTAACCCTCTATCCCCTTTATTTTGTGCTCTGTGCCTCGGTGAGCAGCAATACCAGTCTCCAGGCTAACCCCGGTATTCTGATAAAGCCCCTGGGCTTTACACTGGGCGCCTTTCGTCTGGCGTTCAGGCATCCTCTGCTGCTGTCCGGCTACAAAAATATTTTCTTCATTCTTGTAGGTGCTCTGCCCTTAAATCTCATCATGACCCTCTTATGCGGCTATTTCATGGCGTCAAAAAAAGTACTCTTAAAAAAGTACGTGGTGGCCTTTTTTATGTTTACCATGTTTTTCAGCGGAGGTCTAATTCCCTCCTTTCTCAATCAGAAGGAGCTGGGGCTTTACAACAATCTCTGGGCGCTCATTATTCCCGGAGCCCTTTCTCTTTTTAACGCCATCATCACCAAAACCGCCATTGAAGCCATTCCTGACAGCCTCATGGAATCGGCGGGAATAGACGGAGCCAATGATCTGGTTATCCTCTTCCGCATTATAACGCCACTGGTGCTTCCAACCCTGGCCGTCATGCTCCTTTATTATGGTGTGGGCCACTGGAACAGCTGGTTTCCCGCCACCATTTATCTTAAGGATATGAATCTCATGCCCCTTCAGGCAGTGCTGCGCTCCCTGCTTATTGCCAATTCCAATATTCTCAACGCCTCCGAGGTCATCTCCGACAAGGCCGACAGCTATGCTGAAACCATTAAGTATGCGGCGATTGTCATTTCCACCGTACCCGTTTTATTTGCCTATCCTTTTCTTCAAAAATACTTTGTTAAAGGGGTTATGATAGGGGCCGTGAAGGGCTGAAAAATAGTTGCCGAAAAGCCGTTTAGATTTCCCATTGACAGCATTATTCGGCCGATGCATAATGCTTGTGGGAGTGAATAAATAATATGCTGAATTTAAAAAGAATCGTACTTGGCCATCCCCTTAAAAACAGCGAGCTAAAGAGCGAAAAACTCTCCCGGCTGTGGGGGTTGCCTATCATGGCCAGTGACGCCGTATCCTCGGTAGCTTATGCCATTGAAGAAATTCTGTTAATCCTGATACCGGCAGCCGGGCTGTTGGCATTCGGGTACGTGCCCTGGGTCGTTGTGCCCATTCTTTTGCTATTGATTATCCTGGTCGCATCCTATTCCCAAATTATCAATCATTTTCCAAGAGGTGGCGGAGCTTATATCGTAGCAAAAGAAAACATCGGCTCCACTTCCGCCCTTATTACAGCAGCTGCTCTCATCATTGATTACATTATGACGGTGGCTGTAAGTATTTCCTCAGCCACCGCGGCCATTGCCTCCGCCTTTCCCTACTGGGATGCCCACCGAGTGCCTCTTTCACTGGCGCTTGTGGGCTTTATTACACTTATGAACCTAAGAGGCCTGCGAGAATCCGCCAAGATTTTCGGACTACCCACCTATCTTTTTATCTTTTCAATGGTGGTATTAATCGGAACCGGTTTATTCCGGCTTGCCACAGGAACGCTTCAGCCTATCGTCTACAGTGAAGGTATTCTCCCCCGGGAAACGGTTTCCGGCATCGGCCTGCTGCTTATTCTAAGAGCTTTTTCCTCAGGCTGTTCCGCCATGGCCGGTGTGGAAGCGGTAAGCGATGCGGTACCAAGCTTTAAAGAGCCCTCCCAGCGAAACGCCAGACATATTTTATATTTTCTGGCAGGGATCATCGTGGTAATTTTCGGAGGAACCTCCATTCTGGCTGTGCATCTCCAGGTAGCCCCGATGGAAGGCAACACGGTAATATCCCAGATTGCCGGAGCCGTATTTGGCAACACTCTTTTTTATTACCTTATCCAGATCTTCACGGCCATCATTCTTATTCTGGCCGCAAACACAGCCTACAACGGCCTTCCCCTTCTTTTGTCCATTCTGGCTCACGACGGTTATGTCCCCCGCCAGTTTTCCCACAGGGGCACCAAGCTCAGCTTCTCCAACGGAATTGTGTTTATTTTCATTGCCGTCTGTCTTTTAATCATCCAGTTTAAAAGCGATACCCACAAGCTCATCCCACTCTATTCCGTGGGTGTGTTTATCTCCTTTACCTTCGCTCAGCTGGGCATGTTTATAAAGCTTGTTAAGGAAAAGGAGAAGGGCTGGCAATACAAGTGCGGCATGAGCGGCTTCGGTGCAGTGGTTACGTTTACGGTTACCATCATTGTTTTCAGCACCAAATTCTTAATGGGCGCCTGGATGCTGGCCCTGGGACTTCCTCTCCTCATTATGCTTATGTTGTTTATCAAGAGGCACTATGACAGCGTCACAAAGGAGCTTGAGCTTAAGGAGCTCTATCCTTATTACGCCAAATCGGCAGCCTTTTCCACTCAGTGCATCGTTCTTATCCACGATCTCAACAAGGCTGTTTTGAAAGCCCTCAACTATGCCAATTCCATTTCAAATAATATTACGGCCCTTCATATTTGCCGGCATCCCGAGCATGCGGACAAGCTTCGAAGCCAGTGGGAGGAATTCAACATCCCCATCACTCTGGAAATTATAGAAACACCCTACAGGGACATTATAAAGCCCTTTGACGACTATATCTGCCAGAGAGAAAAAATGCTGGGCCATGGTGAAAACCTCTCGGTTATCATTATTAAGTATGTTTCCGAGCACTGGTTTGAATCCGCCCTTCACAACCAGACCACTTATTTCCTTGAAAAAAACCTCAGTAAACACAAAAACGTATCTTCCGTGATAACACCTTTTCATTATAAAATAAACAAAAAGGATTCTGCCGGAAAAACACCCGGCGGATTTAAGCAGAAGCACCCATGACTCTAAGCGGGCCGGAGCCGTGCATCCGGCTTTTTTTGCAGCCTGGAGACGCCCAAAGAAAGGAAATTCTCAAAAATGGAAGCAATCAAAAATGCCGCAATGTATGTGCTTGGTTTCAAATCCTATGTCATGATGCCCTTTATCATTCTCATTCTGGCCCTTATTTTCGGAATAAAGTCCCTTAAGGCCTTCAAGTCGGCTTTAACACTTGGTGTGGGCTTTGTGGGAATATTTCTTGTCTTTGACTATTTTGTCGAAATGATCCATCCTGTGGTCGAAGCGCTCATTGAACGTACGGGGCTTCACTTTAATGTGCTGGATGTGGGCTGGCCCCCTATGGCGGGAATTACCTGGTCCTTCAGCATGGCGCCCCTTCTTATTTTTCTTATAATGGGCTTTAATGTGGTGCTGCTCATCACCCGGGCCACCAAGACGGTTAATATTGACTTATGGAATTACTGGCATTTTATTTTTGCGGGGGCCATCGTATACAACCTTACCGGGAACATTCCTCTTACTGTACTTGTCGTTCTTGCTCTCAGCACCTTTACCCTTAAAATAGCTGACTGGAGCGCGCCTGCGGTTCACCGCTTTTCCGGTCTGGAGGGCATATCCATCCCCACCTTTTCCGCAGCCACCTATTTTCCTGTTGGGGTTTTAGGGAACAAGCTCATAGACGTCATACCAGGTCTTAATAAAATAGAGGCTAATCCGGAAAAGCTCAAGGAAAAGCTGGGCATACTCAGCGAGCCCATGTTCATCGGCTTTTTCACCGGCATCCTCCTGGGCATTGGGGGAGGCTATGAATTCCGTGATGTGGCCTCCTTAAGCGTGGGCATTGCCGCAGTAAGCTACATACTCCCCAAAATGTGCGAAATTGTAGGAACCGCTCTCATCCCCATTTCAGAAGGCATGAAGGTTTTTATAAAAAAACGCCTTCCCAATGCCGGACAGACCTATATTGCACTGGATGTGGCCGTCCTCATGGGGCAGCCCTCCATAGTGGTTACCGGTATCCTTTTAATGCCCGTGGCCCTCATTCTGGCCTTTTTGCTTCCCGGCATCACCTTTATTCCACTGGGAGATCTGGCAAACCTTATGGTGCTTGTAAGCCTTATTTGCCCCATAACCAAGGGCAATGTTTTAAGAAGCTTCCTGCTGGGCATTCCCATCATTATAGCCAATCTCTACCTTTCCTCCTTCTTCTATACCCAGTATAACGAAACCGCCGCCGCCACAGGCTATGCCATAGCCGGGTACGACGGCGCCTTTACAAGCCTGGTGGAGGGCGGAAACATGGTTAGGGTCTGGATGGTGCAGCTTTTCAGCGGCAGCTTCGGAGCCCTTCTTATTCTCCCGGTGGCCCTTGTTGTTCTTTACTTTACACGAAAAATAGCCCTTCGGGATCACCGCGACAAATAATCTCACAGCACCTGATTCTTCTTTTTAAGAAATCGGTAGAGCGCCAATGCCGTCGCCGAGCAAAGCAGCGCGCACAGACCGATAAAGGCGTATCCCGCCTGCAAGCCCATTGCAAGGCTGCCACTGGCGCCCGAAAATATTTTTTTAAACAAATCCACTATTGCACCCACCAAAAAATTACCTATAACCGAACCGATCCCCATGAAGGTTACCGTAAGGCTGATAGCCATATCGCTGCTTTTTCCGTAGCGCTTAGCCAGAAAGGCCATGACCGTGGGGTAAATAGGAGCAATACCTATTCCTGAAAGCGCCAGAAGGAACGCTCCCGCCTCTCCCGTCAAAACACCGGCCAAGGTACATACCCCCGAAAAACCCGACAGTATAGCTATAGATTTCACAAACCCGATTTTATCGGTCAACGGCCCCAAAAGAAGTCTGGCAAGGGTATAAAGGAGAAAAAAGGCTGAAAGAAGTCCTGCAGAGCTGTCTGGCGACCAGCCGTAAACCTTTTCAAGAAAATTAGGCATCCAGCCGCCTACGGCCAACTCGGAAACCACACCTAATGAAAGAATCCCTGTGCACAGCCAGGCTGCCGGTTCCCTGAGAAAACCAGAGGCCGACAGCCTTTCCTCTTTTTCCTCACTTTCGCCGGGAAAGCGGGTAAAAAACGCGGGCAGCATGGGGATGACGGAAAGGCCGAGCATCAGGCAGTACATTCCCCTCCAGCCCAGCAGTGTATCGCCTGTTTTTAAATTTATAAGCCAGGTGGCCAATAGAGGAGAAGCCGTAGAGCTCAGACCGAAAAAGAAATGCGACAAATTCATCATGCGGCCCGTATTCTCAGTAAAAAAGCGCGCCGCCAGTATGCCCAGCGCAATTTCAAGCATTCCGTTTCCGATATACATGAGAAAATAGGACGCCGTAAACTGCAGAAAATTAAAGGAGAGCAAAATAAGGACGCCGGCAGCGGCCATAGAGCCGAAGGCCAGCAAATGCGCCATTTTCAACCCCCATTTGCGTACGAGAAGGCCGGTAAAGCTGCAGGCCAGAAGGTAACCGGCGGAGTTTAGCGCAAGAAGAAGGCCCACCTCCATCTCCCCTACCCCAAAATCGTCCTGCATGCGGGGTATCGCCGGCCCCTTGATATTTTCCGAGAAGCCAAATACCAAATAGCCTATAAACAAAATCGCATAAAGTAAAAAGCTTTTATTTAGCTTTTTTTGCGGTACATTTTCCATTCCTTGTCAGCCCTCCGTTGCGTACAGGTAATCGTCAATCAGGCACCCTACCCTATCCATAAGAATGGCGTCGCCCTTTTTATCGAGCACGCCCTCTCTTATCCGTTCGTATTGGGCGGGAAGGTACTGGCTTATGAGGGACAGGGGAAGATCCGCACCGCGCAAATTTTCCATGAGCCTTTCCTGTGCCCCTCTTACCCTGGGATGGGCAAGATAGTAACGGGATCTATCCGAAAGGCCGTATTTTCTGGCCCGGCGGATTTCGTCCGGATTACCGTGGTAGTAAGGCTTCCAATAATCCGGATATTCAAGCATAACCGCATCCAGAATCTCCGTAAAATAGGATTGCTTTTCCGGACTCGCTGCAAAAAGCTCTTTTTCAATGAGCGCCAGCAGAAACAACCCTTCTCTTAAGGAATAGGTCAAAGCTGGACCGACCTTTAATACAGCGATACCGTCCTCCACCATCTGTTTTAATGCTAACCGGGTTTGATAATCGGTGGAATGACCCTCCAGAACAAGCTCAGGATGTCCTTTCAGCGCCCCGCAAAGCTCTCGGGCGGCCTCTCTGTCATAATCATGAATGGTGTCGTTGCCAAACTCAACTCCCGGCTGCACCACCACGGCAATAACATGCTCGAAGGCTTCACCGACACCGGCAGACGAAAAGGCTTCGCGGAAAAGAGCCACCGTTTCCTCAAAATCCTCCGGGGAGGTGACCCGAATCCCCTCCTCCTCGGCCGCGCCCCCCGGAACCGGCACCTCGCTGCCCACCACATAAACCGGATGCACCGCCAACGGGCTTCGTTCCACCAGCTTTTCAAAGGCGTCCTCCGCAACACGGGCCAGCCGGGCGCCTCTTTGGGCCACAACCGCGGGATTCAGCCTTAACCGCCCGTCATCATCCGCAAGACGCATGCTGGTATCAATATGTATCTTGGTAAATCCGGCCTCAACATACCCGCGTACCAGCTCCTCCGCTTTTGCCATGGCCTCCGCCTCATTCTCCTTTTTCCATGTCAGCGGCCCAAGATGATCCCCTCCAAAAATGAGCTGTTCCAATGGAAAGCTCATTTTTTCGGCAAGGCCTTCAACAAAGGCTCTAAACGCCTTCGGCGTCATTCCGGTGTAGCCGCCGTATTGATTAACCTGATTGGCCGTAGCTTCCACCAATACAGGATCGCCGCGTCTGCGGGCCCGTTCCATACCGGCCATTATGACATAATCGTTGGCGCTGCAGATGGAGTAAATACCGATGCTTTTTCCCTCCCGGCGCGCGTTGATTAATTGCTTTAGCGGATGCTTGTTCATCCTGCCACCCAACCTTTCCTATTTGTTAAGATCCGTCAGAAATGTTCCGTTCATTAAGCTTTCCGCTTCCTCAAGAGAAGGGCAGGCGGCGGCTCCGCCTATGCGTGTGACGGCAATGGAGCCGCAGGCGTTGCCAAGGCTCAGGCAAAGACTTGGGGCCCGGCCCGTCAGAAAGCCGTACAGAAAGCCGGCGTTGAAGGAATCTCCCGCGCCTGTGGTATCCACAGGCTTGGTATCGTACGGCGCCTGTTCGATAACCGTGCATCCGGATACCAGCCGCGCTCCTTTGGGGCCCATTTTGACAGCTACGGTTTTACATAGTGTGGCCAGTTCCTCCGCCGCCTCCGGAACCGACGCCTTTTCCGTAATCGCCAGAGCTTCGCTCTCATTGGGGAAAAAGAAGTCCGTATGCCTAAGAACCTCTCGTATGCCGTAATCCCACTTGCCGGTATCGTCCCACCCCGCGTCCAGGGAGGTGGTTACTCCCCTTTTATGAGCCTCCCTGAACAGCCCGGCTAAGCCCGGCCTCAAGCCCGACTGAAGAAAAAAGGATCCCACGTGGATGTGCCTGGTCTCATTGAGAAGGCCCAAATCCACATCCTCCGCACAGAGCCTGTCAATAGAACCCAGGCAGGTAACCAGGGCTCTGTCCCCGGGGGTGCTCAAAGAGACGGTAAGACCCGTGGGAAGGGACGCATCCTCCAAAAGGCGGCTTAAATCCACACCATATTCGCCAAGGCTCCTTCGAACCACCTCACCATAGGCATCCCTGCCGATTTTGCCTGTAAAGCCCGTCTTAAGGCCAAGCCTTGCCATCCCCGCAGCGCAGATGGCCGTGGAGCTTCCCAGGACAAGGCTCATCCCCCGGGCTATGATTTCTCTTCCCGGCACCGGCATGGAGGAAAGCCCCGTCATAACAAGATCCGCATTGAGCTCGCCGATGGCAACCACATCATAGCTTTTCATGCGCTTACTCCTTTCAAAGCCGGATCCAGGGATCTAGCCCGTCGGGAGCGTCGGGGTCGGTTCCCCTTTCCAGAGCCTTATAA
>JAEXPO010000583.1 GCA_023446675.1 Bacillota bacterium
TCATTAATTATTATTCCTATTATAAGGCCTTCAACGATTATGAATTCGGTTATTCCGCGGCGGTAGGCCTGGTTCTGGCCGTAATAACCACCATCTTAAGCATTGTGGTCTTTGCATACGGAAAACAAGGGGGAGGCATGACGTACAATGATTAGCAAGAAAACAAAAAAGGTCATCCGCAAGGCCGGTTCTTCCTTAGTAATATATTTGGTTTTACTTCTCATTGCAGTGGTTTGTGCAGGCCCTTTTTGCTGGATGCTGAGCACATCCTTTAAAAGCGGACAGAACATTTATGACATAAACCTGTTTTTCAGTAACCCCACTTTGGACAACTATATTGGTGTTATCAGCTTTATGTCTATACCCAAATATGTGCTTAACACGGTTATTATAACGGTTGGAGCCATTGTGCTGGATGTGGTTCTGGCATCCCTTTGCGCTTACCCTCTGGCCTGTATGAACTTTCACGGAAAGAAAATTATTTTCGGCGTGCTTATTGCGTCTATGATTTTACCCGCGGCGGCAGGCCTTGTTATTAAATACCTGATTGTTACAAACCTCCACCTTATCGACAACTTTTTAGGTGTTATTCTGCCCACCTCCCTTACCGTATTCAGCATTGTCCTTTTGCGTCAGTCCTATTTGGGCATTCCAAAGGAATTAATTGAAGCGGCCAAGATTGACGGCGCTTCCGAGCTGAGAACCTGGGCCACCATCATGCTGCCCGGTACAAGGCCTGCTATTTCCACCATTATTATCTTTGACTTCATCGCTCACTGGAATGACTTTCTGTGGCCCATCATCATCCTGCAGGATCCGGCGAAATACCCTCTTGCAACAGCTTTGAAGTACTTAAACGGTCAGTTTAATTACCGGTTCGGCTACGTGGCGGCAGCAACCATTATTTCCATTATTCCTGTTATTGCTGTTTTCCTCTCCTTCCAAAAGAACTACATTGAGGCCATCACCGGCGCGGTAAAAGGGTAAGGGATAAAAGGATGAAGGATAATTATTATATCTGGGTTGAAATCGAAGCCAACAAGCACCGCCTTCTTAAGCCGGAGCTGTTTGAAAAAGTACTGGACAGGTGTGTTGCTGCGGGTATTTCCTCCGTCATTTTAAGCGTTAAGGACACCACCGGCTTCTGCCTGTATGACAGTGCCGTCGCACCCCACTACGCCAGGCTGGATCCGGATTTTGAAGAAAGGGACTATCTGGCGCTGTACCTTAATATGGCTCACGCAAAGGGGCTTAAGCTCTACGGGGGTTTTGACGTTTTTGCCGAGGGAAGAAGCCGCCAGCCCCATCCTCTTGCCCCTGGGTTTGTGAATCCCGAGTGGCAAACCGTTTTAAACGGCCTGGATCAGAATGGCCGGACATCCCTTTGTCCCGTGTCACAGGCCCAAAGCATTCAGACCATTGGGGCCATTGACGATTTTAATGAGGTTTTCGTCAACCCTGTCAGGGAGGATGTACAGGACTATGAGCTTTCGCTTATCCGGGAGCTTTTGGACAAATACGCTTTGGACGGCATTGTGCTGGACCGGGCGCGCTTTGTGGGGCTGGGCTCGGATTTCAGCGAATACACCCGGCTGCGTTTTGAAGCGTATCTCAATGAAAAGGTCGCTTCCTGGCCGGAGGATATTTACTCCCTGGCACCCGGTAAAAAAGGGCTTGAGCCTGTTTACGGCAAGCTTTTCGGCAAATGGCTTACCTTTAGGGCGTCTGTAATTTGCGGCTTTATTAAAAAGGTGCGAAAAGTACTTGACGAATCGGGCAAAAGGGCGGAATTCCTGGATTACACCGGATCCTGGTACCCTCTTTATTATAATGTGGGGGCCAATTGGGCAAGCAGCCGGTACCTACCGGATGAGTATCCCTGGGTGGATCCCGTTGAGTACGCGGCCACAGGCTATGCCGGGCTGTTGGATAAGCTTCTTTCCGGCTTTTATTACCCGGAGGTCACAAGGGAGCAGGCCCAGAAAAACGGACGGCCAGCCTACTGGTACAGTGTGGAGGGGTCCGGGGATCTGGTGGAAAAAGTGGCGGGCAGCGACGTACCCTATGTGGGAAGCCTGTTTCTGGCTCAGTACAAGGGAGACCCGGCCGCCTTCCGGGCTGCTGTGGAAATGTGCTTCCAAAAATCCGCGGGATGCATGCTCTTTGATTTATGCTATGTGGAGGATTACGACTGGTGGGGGCTATGCAAGCTATGAATCAGGATTTCGTTTTTACACCCTTTCTTGAAAGTGACCTGAAAGAGGCGGCGGAGCTTTGGAACAGATGCTTTTCCGAAGCCTACAGGGTGGATGGGGATATATTAGGCCAAAAGCTGTGGGCAGATCCTTCCTTTTATGGTCCTGCGTCTCTGGCCTGCAAAAAAGATGGGCGACTGGCCGGTGCCATTGTATTTAAAGTAAGTGATAACCGTATGCCGGAATATCGGAACACGGCATGGCTGAGCACCCTGTTTGTGGCTCCGGAGGAAAGGCGGAAGGGCATTGGAAGTACGCTTTTTCAAAAAGGGGAGGAAGCGCTCAGGAGGGCAGGGGTTATCAAGGCTTTAGCCGGGGGCGAGCTGAACAATTTTTTCTCCGGAATACCTGAGCCATCCGAGGCTTCAAAGGTTTTATTTACAAAAATGGGATTTACTCTAAATACGGAGGAGCATTATGACCTTATGGCGGATGTCTCCCAAATTGATTTTGACAGCCTGCCTTTAAAGTACAATAAAAACCAGGCTTATCTCACCCGCCCTTATGAGACTGACGACAAAAAAGCTTTGGAGAGCTTTTTTGACAGTGAATTTCCCGGGAGATGGAAGCTTGAGATGATGGATTTTATTGAAGGCGGCGGCAACCCGGATCATTTGCTGGTACTTGTAAATGAAAATCAGGTCAAGGGCTTCTGCAAAATCCATATTTGTGAAAAAGCTTCGGGCATGGGCCTGTACCTGGGTTCAAGCTGGGGCAGCCTGGGACCTGTGGGAATCGTCCTGGAGCTTCGCGGCAGCGGCTTTGGCAATAGACTGCTTCGGGATTCCCTGGTGTATTTAAAGCAGCAGGGTGCCGGAAATGTCAATATAGACTGGACCATATTAAAAGGGTTTTACGGGCAATTTGGCTTTAAGCCCTGGCGGACTTATCTGGGCGCTTACAAAATGCTGTAGCCTTTTGGGGGATTTGGGAATGGAATGGACACGGTCAGAAAAAATAAGCTTAAGCCCACAAACATATGATGTGGTTGTTGTGGGAGGCGGAACAGCGGGAAGCGCGGCGGCTATTGCCTCGGCACTGTCCGGCGCCAAAACCCTTATTGTGGAGCGGGGAGCCAGCCTTGGCGGCAGCGCTTCGGGAGGCCAGGTTACGCCTATGATGTGCAACCGGATTGAGGGGAATATTGACGGCTCCTCCATAAATAAGCTGCTTAAAGCCCGAATGGCCAGGGAAGGCCACAGCCTGGATGACGGCTACGGCAATGACGGCTGGTTTAATCCGGAAATGCTGAAATTTACGCTGGAGGAAATGGTCGCCGAGGCCGGAGGAAGCCTTCTTTATGATACCGCCCTTATTGACAGTACCGTGGAGGATAACCGCGTTGAGGCTATTCTGGTGCATGGACGCTCCGGCTTGGAGCGGATAAGGGCTAAAACCTTTGTGGACTGTACCGGCGATGCCGAGCTGGCCTGTCTATCCGGTGTGACCTGTACCTCCGGCAATACAAAGGGAGAAAACCAGTCTGTTTCCCTGCGGTTTATGGTTGCCAATGTGGATTTGGACAGGCTGCAGGCTTTTTTGAAGCATTTGGGTGAAAGCTGTATCCTGGAGCTTCCTCTTTTGGAAATGGCATGCGAATGGACCGGTACCACGCCTCTTTCTGAAATCTTTCGCAAGGCCGTTGCCGACGGGTTGCTGGAGTTTGAGGATACCGTTTATTTTCAGGGCTTTGCCGTTCCGGGAATGCCGGGGGTAATTTCCTTTAACTGTCCCGAAATCCCCGCCCATAGAGATACACTGGACAGCCGGCAGATGTCAGAGGCGCTGGGTATTGGCCGCCGTATGATTAAGCGGCTTTTCAACTTTTTATGCTGCCGTGTGGAGGGCTTTGAACAAAGCTTTATCCTGTCGGTGGCCGACAGGCTGGGTGTAAGGGAGTCCCGGCGCATTTCCGGAAGCTATGTGCTAAGCGAAAAGGATTTCCAGCTTCGCCGCAAATTTTCCGACGGAATTGCAAAAACCTCCTATTCCATTGATATTCACGGTGAGATGGAGGAGAAAGCCTTTGACCTTTGTCCCATGAAACCGGGGGAGTACACGGAAATTCCTTTTCGCTGCCTGTGGGCCGGGGAAGTGGAAAATCTTCTGGTTGGGGGCAGGTGTCTGTCAGCCACCTTCATTGCCCAGTCGGCGGCAAGAATTCAGCCCACCTGCCGGGAGACCGGTGAAGCGGCCGGGATCGGAGCGGCTTTATGCGCCCTAAAGGGGATAAAGGTATCCGAGCTGGACGGAAGGCTGGTCCGGGCGGAAATGGAAAAGCGCCTGACCAAAGCCGTGTCAGGAAATAACGCTTAACAAAGAATGGGTATGAATAAAAATATCCCAGGGAGGAGCTCTTATGTCTAAAGATCTTATCAGTGAGCCAAACGCTTTAGAGGCTATCCTAATAAAAAGGGAAAAAGGCCCCCGCCGCTTGTGGAACACGCTTCCGGAGGATTCGGTACTAAGGGACAAAATAAGCGGAGCGCTTTGGGGGCGCATGATAGGCTGCATTCTGGGATCGCCGGTGGAATTGAAATCCATTGAGCAAATGCGCCAATGGAGTGAAAAAATCGGCCAGGCCTTTCCTCCGGTTGATTACTGGGTAAAGGTGGAGGAGCCCGAAACCAGGAACTTTTACAGAGCCTATCGGTACGAATATGAAAAAGAAAATATGAAAAGGGTGCCCGTGGACGACGACATTATTTACACACAGCTTGCCCTTCTTATTCTTGAAGCCTTTGGGCCGGATTTTACCACCGCGGATGTGGGAAAGGCGTGGCTGGACTATTTGCCCCTGGCCTGTACAGCCGAGGAAGCAGCCCTCAATAATCTTAAAAAGGGGATTGCCGCCGAACAGGCAGCCGAAGTGGATAATCCCTACCAGGAATGGATTGGTGCGGCCATTCGCTCCGACGGCTTTGCCTATGCTGCGCCGGGTTACCCGGAAAAGGCGGCTGCCATGGCCTACCGGGATGCTTTTTTAAGTCACCGCCAAAATGGCATTTACGGAGAAATGTTTTTAGCTGCCGCCCAAAGCGCCGCCTTTGCCGTTTCAGATCCTATGGAAGCCGTACGCATGGGCCTTACGGAAATACCCCAGGAAAGCGCGCTGTATGAGGATATTACCTGGGCGCTGGAAATGACTTCCCATGTTACAAGCTACGACCATGCCCGTAGCCTGGTGGACCTGCGCTTTGAAGGCATGAACCCGGTTCACACAAATAATAATCTCTGCCTGGTGGTCTTTGGCCTGGGGCTTTCCGGTGGAGATATTGTAAAGGGCTTATCCCAAATTGTAGCCATGGGACTGGATAACGACTGTACCGCAGCCTCTGCCGGAAGCATTCTGGGAGCCCTGTGCGGCAAAAATAAAATACCGCCTTATTTGTATGAGCGGTTCAACGATACGGTAGATACCTATTTAAATAAAACAGGCCCATTCAAAGCCACAGATATGACGGAACGTTTTATGAAAATAGCCAAGGGCATTTATGGCGCCAACAGGGATTAAGGGGGAATTTTCATGGTAAAAGTGCTTTATGTTCCGCTGGATGAAAGAGCGTGCAATTATTATTTTCCACAGCAGCTTGCAAAGCTTGCCGACGGTATTGAGCTTAAGGTTCCCGAGGTTGAATGGATGGGCATGCTTAAGAAGCCGGCAGATTATGGTAAAATATGGGAATGGCTTTTTAATAACGCGACCGATTGTGATTATGCCATTCTTTCGGTGGATACTCTGGTGTACGGAAATATCATCAATTCCCGGACCCATCACCGCACAGCGGAGGAATGCGCCGAAACCCTGGAAAACTTCCGTAAGCTAAAAAGAATTAATCCCCGCCTTAAAATACACGCCTTTAATCTGGCTGCCCGTGTGGCGGCCTATAATGACGCTCATGAGGATCCCGACTATTGGGGTACCCATGGGCGGGCTATCTGGCGTTACACCTGCCTGTGTGACAAGGTGCAGCGCAATCACGCCGACGAGGCGGAGCAGGAGGAAAGGCTCCGGCTTGAGAAAACCATTCCCCCGGAGTATCTTAATGACTTCATCACCCGGAGGAAGGTTGACCGCTTTACAAATCTGTACTGTGTGGATCTGGTTAAGGACGGAACCTTTGAAATCCTGACCGTACCAAAGGACGATACCGCCGAGTACGGGTACGCGGCCATGGATCAGGCTGCCATTGCCCGGAAGGTGCGTGAGGAGCGGCTTATGGACCGGGTGCTGGTGTATCCCGGTGCCGATGAGGTGGGAAGCGTGCTTTTTGCCCGGGTATTTAATCTTGTAAAGGGCTACACACCACGGGTTTATGTCCGGTATTCCTCAACGCTGGGGCCTCAGATCGTCCCAAATTACGAAGACCGGCCCCTGAACGAAAGCATTAAGGCCCAGATTACGTCCGTTGGGGGCATTTATGAGGATAATTCCTCCCAGTCGGATTTAATGCTTGCCGTTAATTCACCGGGCAAGTTTATGATTGAATCCATGGATCAGGACAATAAGGATCTGACCTTTACCAGCCATATCAATATGCATGAATTCCTGCGTTATATCCGGTATTACGCGGAAACCCGGAAAAAGGCGGTGGGATTGGCGGAGGTGTCTGTCTGCAACGGCTGTGAAAATGAGTTTATGGACTATGCGCTTCTTTCCGGCGTACTTCATAAGGTGCAGTCGGTGGGAGGCTGGAATACGGCGCAGAACACCATTGGGGTTGTTCTGGCCCACACGGTGATAGCCAGCTATTATAACCGTTTTGAAGAGCTTCCTCACAAATACAGGCTGTCTGAGGAATTCAAGCTTAGAAGCCTGGTGTGTGATTGGCTGTTTCAGGCCAATGCCCTTCGGCGATTTTTAAAGGAAACCGCAGGCAGGCTGGATCCCTTCGCACTGGGTACCCATTATAACGAAGTGAAAAAAAGTATTCTGGACACGCTTGATGCATTGCTTCTGGATAAGCTCGGAGGCACATACAAGGGCGCTCCCATTTTGATTGACGACCTGTTCTTCAATTGGGACGGCATCTTTTACGTTCGCGCTCATGTGACGCTGGAAGGAATACAGATGATTTTATAGAGCCTTTAAAGGGCAAGCAGCAATAAAATAAACAAACCAGGAGACGAATTATGGAAAACAAAGGTGTTTTACAAAAAATCAAGGCCGGGCTAATCGTGTCTTGCCAGGCGCTCAGAAACGAACCGCTTCACGGTTCCCGCTATATGGGGCGCATGGCTTTGGCTGCCAAGGAAGGAGGCGCGGTTGCCATTCGTGCAAATTCTCCTGAAGACATAGAAGAAATAAAAAAGACGGTGGATCTGCCCGTAATCGCTTTACACAAGGTTGAATATCCGGACAGCGAAATCTATATCACACCCACACTTAAAGAGGTAGATGCCCTTTGCCGGGTTGGAGCCGACATTATTGCCATTGATGCCACCCAGCGTCTTCGCCCGGGAAGCCAGACTCTTGAGGCTTTCTTTACACAGGTTCGGCAAAAATATCCCAATCAGCTTTTTATGGCGGATACCTCCTGCTTTGAGGAGGGGCTCAAGGCCCAGCTGCTGGGCTTTGATTTGGTGGGTACAACCATGTCCGGCTATACCTCCTACACCAAGGGAAGCCCCCTGCCCAACTATTCTCTCATGCGCCGGTATGTGGAGGCCCTTAATATTCCTGTTATCGCCGAGGGGGGCATATGGTCCCCTGAGCAATTGAAGGAGGCGTTAAATACAGGTGTCTGGGCCGCCGTAGTAGGTACGGCCATTACCAGGCCTCAGGAGATTACCCGCCGTTTTGTTAAGGCCATAAGCGTCCATGGATGATGAAGGAGAAGTGCCATGCATACGAAAGCATCGCTGAAAACCGATTTGAAGGCCATGGGAATTAACTCAGGGGACACACTTTTTGTCCATTCCTCCATGAAAAGCATCGGTAAGGTGGAAAACGGCGCGGATACCGTCCTTGACGCCTTAAGCGAAGGGGTTGAACAGGGGCTTTTGCTGCTTCCTGCCCACACCTGGTCTTATATTAATGCCGAAAATCCTGTGTTTGATGTCCGAACCAGTCCTGTTTGCGTGGGCCTTCTTCCCGAGCTGTTCCGCGTTCGGAAGGGGGTTGTCCGTTCCCTTCATCCCACCCACTCCGTTGCGGCGCTGGGGGCGGATGGGGTAGACTATGTGAAGGGCGAGGAGCTTTTAAATACGCCCTGTGCGCCGTCCTCCTTATATGGAAGGCTTGTTGAAAGGGACGCGAAAATTCTTTTAATCGGCGTGGATTTCGCCGTAAACACCACCGTCCACTGCATTGAAGAGGTTGCCGGCGTGCCGGGAAGGCTCAGCAAGAGCCAGGAAGAGCTGGTATCGGTGGATTATGAGGGTAAGGTACACCGTGTTCCCTCCTTCCGTCATGAAAACGCCAACTCTTATTATTACAGAAAGCTGGAGCCCGTATTTCTAAAGAAGGGAAAAATAAAGCGTACGCCTTTTGGGGACGCTTCCTGTCTGCTGCTTTCAGCACGGGATTTATTTTCCGTAACCTTGGAGCTGCTTTCAAAGGATATCCTGCTTTTCGAAAACGACGGGCCGGTTCCAAAAGACTGGTACTGATACATTGAGGAAAACGACAATGGACATTATGCGGAGGAGCTTGGACAAGTAGCCTTCGTTAAAAATATAACTTTTATTTTAAGGAGCTTAAAGGCTATGAAAAAGATTGCAATTATTGGCTGTGGAACAATAGGAACCACACGCCATATTCCCGCGTACATAAGGAACCCTGATGCGGAAATCAAGTATTTTTGCGACATTCTGCCCGATAGGGCCAAGGCCATGGCGGAGCAGTATGGCTGCGGCACCGCCGTCACGGATTATACCTCTCTATTGGGGGATCCGGAGCTTGATGCGGTGTCTGTGTGCACCCCGAATCATATGCATTCGCAGATCGCCATTGATTTTCTGCGGGCAGGCAAAAACGTGCTGTGCGAAAAGCCCGCAGCCAGAACCTATGAGGAGGCCCTTCTCATGCAAAAGGCTCAGCGCGAAACCGGAAAGGTACTGATTATAGGTGTGGTGAACCGGTTCAACACCGCCGTAAACCGCATCCGGAACATGATTGAAGCAGGGGAGCTGGGCGAGGTCTATCATGTGTATGCCAGCTTCAGAAGCCACCGGAGCATTCCCGGCCTTGGCGGGGCTTTTACCACAAAGGCGATTGCAGGAGGCGGCGTACTCATTGACTGGGGCGTTCACTTCCTTGATCTTGTCATGTACTGCTGCGGGGATCCAAGGCCCGTGACCGCTTCCGGAAAAACCTTTTCAAAGCTGGGAAAGGCAATCGAGCAGTACACCTACGTGGATATGTGGGCAGGCCCTCCCGTAAAGGACGGTATTTACGATGTGGAGGATTTTGTCACCGGCTTTATCCGCACCCAGGGCCCTACCATAACGCTTAACGGCGCATGGGCTCAGAATATTGCCCAAAACGAGATGTTTATTGA
>JAEXPO010000603.1 GCA_023446675.1 Bacillota bacterium
CCCCTTCCGCTCCTTCGCACATTCGTGTAACCGACAGCCGGGGTGTTGAGGTGGTGCTTGAAAAAGCGCCGCAGAATGTGATATCCTTGCTGCCATCGGATACGGAAATCCTGTATGCTTTGGGCGCAGGCGATTTGGTGACGGCGGTGAGCGAGTACTGCAATTATCCCGAGGCAACCGCTTCCAAGGAAAAGCTGGCCACCGGAGAAAAGCTCAGTGTGGAGGTACTTATTGAAAAAAAGCCCGATGTGGTCTTTTTGGGGGCCATGTCCTCTTCAAACGATCAAATAGCCCAGCTTGAAAGCGCAGGCGTAAAAATAATTGTAACCGAAGCCAACAGCCTTGAGGAGACGTATAAGGTGATTTCCATGATGGGTGCGGCCCTGGGCAGGGAAGAGGCGGCAGAGCAGCTGGTACTTACCATTAAGACCGGTCTGGAGGATATCCGTAAGAGCACCGAAGGAAAAGAGGCCAAAACCGTGTTTATTGAAGTCTCTCCCCTTCAGTACGGTCTTTGGACCTGCGGTACCGGTACCTTTATTCAGGAGCTTTTAGACTATGTGGGGGCCAAGAATATTTTTGAAGATTTAAGCGGCTGGGCTTCAGTGTCCGAAGAGCAGGTTATAAGCGCCAATCCGGACTTTATTATCACCACGGCAAGCCCGCTGACGGGTATTGAGGATCCCATCGGAGATATAACGGGACGTACAGGCTGGGATGTCCTGACGGCTGTTAAGGAGAATCAGGTATATATGCTTGACGGGGACATGCTTTCAAGGCCAGGCCCCCGCCTTCTGGACGCAGCCGGGGAGCTGCAGAAATTTCTCTACGGGGAATAAGCTGCGGGAAAGGAACTAAAAAACCATGACGGAAAAGAGGGGTCGTATAAAAACCGGGGACCGGGAAAAGGATCTGTTCCTTTTCTCCGGCTCTGTGCTGCTGCTTTTTGCAGTGCTGCTGCTTTCCGTTTCAGCAGGAAGTGCCTCTGTTTCCCCCTGGGATACGGCCCGTATCTTTATAAACCGGCTTTTTAACACCGGAGAGCTCTCAGGCATCCCGGATACCAGTTTGGTCATTATATTAAAGGTAAGGCTTCCCAGGGTGGTGCTGGCAGGTTTGGTAGGGTCTTCGCTGGCTCTGGCCGGAGGCGCCATGCAGGGGCTTTTAAAGAATCCTCTGGCTGATGGCTCCACCCTTGGCATAACCTCCGGCGGGGCCCTGGGCGCTGTTTTATCCCTGGTTATTGGCCTGCGCCCGTTTTTCCTGCCCGAGCTGGGGCCTGTTCTTTTAAGCATTCTCTTTTCCTTCATGTCCCTGCTTCTTATTCTGGGATTGGCTCGCCGCCTGGACAAGGGGCTGTCCACCAACACCATTATTCTGACAGGGGTCATTTTTTCCATGTTCGCCGGAAGTATAACCAGCTTCCTTATCGCCTTTTCCGGCGAGGATTTAAAGCAGGTGGTCTTTTGGACCATGGGCTCCTTATCGGGAAGGGGCTGGAATCATGCAGTCCTCCTTTTGCCCTTTTGGGCCTTTGGCAGCGTAATTATTCTTCTTTTTTCCCGGGAGCTCAACGCCTTTTCCATGGGGGAGGAGCAAGCGCGGTACATCGGCGTTAACACCGCCAAAGTAAAGCTTCTGCTGCTCATTACCGTATCCGTATTAACAGGTGTATCCGTGGCCGTAAGCGGCACCATCGGCTTTGTGGGCCTTGTGGTGCCCCATGTTTCCCGCATGCTGGGCGGACCGGATCATAAAAGGCTCCTGCCTCTTTCCATGATACTGGGAGCGGTTTTCCTTATGGGAGCGGATCTTGTTTCAAGGGTTCTTCTAAGCCCGGTAGAGCTGCCTATAGGCATTGTGACTTCTTTCACAGGCTCCCTGTTTTTCGCCTGGTTATTTTACAGGAAAAGGGCAAGGTGAGATATGCTTGATATTCATGACTTAACCATTGAGATAGACGGTAAAAAAATAGTGGATTCCGTTTCCTTCAAAGTGGAGGAAGGGGATCGCTTTATGATAGTGGGTCCCAACGGTTCCGGAAAAACAACCCTTCTTCGGGGCATTATGCAAATGGTACCCTCCATAGGTACGGTAAGGCTTAACGGCAGGGATGTCCGAAGGCTTTCGCCCCGCCAGCTGGCCCGTGAGGCGGGAGTACTCACCCAGAAGCACAGCCTTGAGTTTGCCCATACGGTTTACGAGGTGGTGAGCCTGGGCCGCTATTCCTGCAGCAGCAAGCTCCTGCCGGGTTTATCGGGAGCGGATCGGGGGAAAATAGAAGAGGCGCTGGCTATCACCGGCATGGAAGGCTTAAAAAACCGATCCGTACTGAGCCTCTCCGGGGGTGAGCTGCAAAGGGTGTTCCTGGCTCAGCTTTTTGCCCAGGATCCCGGGCTTCTTATACTGGATGAGCCCGCTAATCATTTGGATCTCCAGTATCAGAAAATGCTGTTTGAAATAATCCGTGACTGGTCCAGAGAAAAGGGCAAAGCGGTGATGGCGGTGGTGCATGATTTGAACCTGGCCTTGACCTATGGCACCCGGGCCCTTATGATGAACGAAGGCACAGTGTTCAGTCAGGGCACTTGTGAGGAAGTCTTAAAAAACGGTAATCTGGAGCAGGTTTACCATATGGACGTAGCCCAATGGATGCGGATGCTTCTCAGCCGCTGGAAGGAAGAGGATTCAGGTCATGAATGAGCATTATTACACGGAAAAACCCACCTCCCCCATCAAGGAAATTCACTTTGAGGAGGAGATCCGGGGGGTACGGCTTAAATTTACCTCCGTCAGCGGTGTGTTTGCCCACGGAAGCAAGGTAGACAAGGCCTCCCAGCTTCTTATTAAAACATTTCGCCCTTCCTTCGACAAGGATTCGGGAAAAAGGAATGTTTTGGATATGGGTTGCGGCTATGGCCCTATAAGCTTATTTCTGGCCGCCCTATATCCGGGACTTGCCGTATACGGTGCCGACATCAATGAGAGGGCGGTGGCCTACGCGCGGCAAAACGCGAGGGCCAACAGTCTCTATGGGGATTTTATCTCCAGTGATCTATACACGGGGCTAAGTGAAAGGAAGTATGGAGATATTGTATCCAATCCGCCTCTGGCTGCGGGGAAAGCCCTTAATGAGAGGCTTATTAAGGAGGCTTTTGACCATTTATGGGATGGCGGCGCTCTCTGGCTTGTGGCCTTTCACAATAAGGGAGGAGAAACCCTTAAAAAGATGATGGAGCGGGTTTTTGGAAATGCTCAGGATGAAGAGAAAAAGGGCGGTATACGGGTATACCGGTCTTTAAAAGCATAGGTTAAAAGGACAGAGCTTTCGCCTGGGGCGTTAAAACGGGTGCATTCCGCACCGCAGGCACAGCTCCAGCGGTGCGGAATGACCGTAATAATCAGGAAGGCTTCCGATTTAAAAAAGCATTAGCTGAACTTGAGGCTGACGGGGCCAAAAAGCCCCGAAGGCCTTTTTGATTTGCTCAGACGGTTGGCTATGCTGTTGGTAACCTCCACGGCCAGCAGGTTTTGTCCCTCCTTCAGAAGGTGAGTAACCTCCCATTCATAGGGGGCCCACAGGCAAGGAGCCAGATCAGTGCCGTTTACATTTATCCGGGCCATTTCACACACTCTTCCCAGAGAAAGCAAAACTTCTGTAAAGTGCAAAGGCCCATCCAGCTGAAAGGTTGTTTCATAGGTAAGAGTTCCTGAATAATTATCCATATTTTCCCATGATGTCCAGCAGGTGAGAGCCTGCTTTAAAGCTAAGGCTTTGGGGGCAGAGGAGGGCAGTCCTCGTAGAGTCCATGGCCCTTGAAGCACGGTTTCTTGGGGTGCAGGGGCTTTGTCCATAAGGGGATCAACAGGTTCCAGAAGCGGCGCCTCACTCCTTTTTCGTGGATCCAGCATCACAATGGCGCTTTCACGCCGTTTAAGCCCAATGGCAAAGGCCTGTGTCCTAAGCTGGGAAGAACCGGCCGCAAGAGGCGCGCAGGTGCCCTCCCAGGCCTTCCAAAGCTCCGCCCTTCCACCCTTGTCCTTCACATGAAGAACGCCGTTGATCTCCTGTTCTCCCTCATTGGTCAAAAGATAGTAGGGCATATCCCCTTTAAAACCACAGCTTATGCGAAGATCCCTATGAGAGGGCAGAAAGAGAGGCTCTTCTGTGAGGCTGACCCGGAGTGTCTCAATGAGCTCACACTGTTGAGCCTCTTCCCTTTCGCTTTCAATGGGAAATATTAAAACGCTTCCCCCGCCTTGGGTAAAGGCCTCAAGCTTAGAATCGGGCTCGGAGGGAAGAAGGTCGGGCTCCTCCACCAAAAGGAGGGAATAGGACTGATTGGCTATAAGTAGCTTTCCCCCCTCTACCCGGCAGGCTTCTGAGAAAAGGAGATCCCGTTCAAGGTAGTTAAATTCAATTTGGTTTTCAAAAAGGGGCTTAACAATCCGCCAGGGCAGGTGATCCTCACTGCACAGAACAGCCAGGGAAGCCCTGTTGACACTGCCTGTCAAAAGCCAGCACAGCCGTTTAACATAGGTGGCTATTGAGGCATAATCCTTCCACCATAAATTGTTGAGGCCCACATCAGGAGGCCGTTCTCCCTGGCGGTGCTCCCCTTCCAGAGAGTAATAAAAGGCATGAGGAAACAGAAGATTGGTTCCTCTTACAAAGAGCCAGTCCATATACCATTTCATGTCGTCGGCGGAAAAGGCCCAGTGATCGCCTTGGGGGCCGCAGCAGCCAAAGCATTCATTGGCGTTTTTTAGCCTCCCGGCATGCCTCGCCGCGTCGGAAGCACATTTAGCCATGGTACTGTGAGGTCCTGTAAGGCCTTTTCCCTCCTCGGGGGCCACCCAACGCCACACAATATCCTGACCCGGTATATGGAAATACTTAAGAAAGCCCATGTCGTCACTTTTTTCAGGATGCCCTGTAAGCGCAATGCCGTGCTCCCCGCACCATCTGGAAAGGGGTTGGTAATAGGTTCTGGAAAGTGTCTGATTAATGCCGTGATGAAAGCTTTCCCGTATTTTTCCGGTATCGGGCCCGCCGTCCAGAAAAAGTGAGGGAAGATCCGTTTCATTAAAGCCCTGCTCTGTAAAACAGTTCATATAGTCCCAGGTCCAGGGAAGCATCCCCTTATTATGCCTCCGGCCCAAAATGCAGGGCTCATCGGTAAACATGGCTATAACCGTTGTGCCAAAATATGCCTTCAACTCATCATAATACCGATCATGGGTCAGCCGGATGAATTTTTCCATGGCGTCAGGATTAAGAAGATCCGCGCTGGGAGGCGCTCCCGGCTCGCCGTCATCCTCGCCGAAATGGACGCCGCGAATGGTGCCCCCGGAAGGGCTCTCCACAAAAACCAGAACCGTCCAGCCCTCAGAGGTTTGAGCCAAAGGTGGATCTGTTTGTTGAAAATGGTTCTCAGGAGGCGAAAAGATCATTTTGTCCCTTGCGAAAACGCCTTTTGTCACGCTTTCTTTTATGTAGGAGCCGGATCCGGTCTTTTTTACTGCCAGCACCGAAACCGGTTTTTGTGAGGGCTCAAGCTTCAGAGGGAGCTCCGTGAGTCCCTCCTGCCAGGGCATTTCAAGCATTAAAAGCCCTCTGGAGGCATACTCGGGATTTCCCTGAACTACCTGGCCGTGAGCCGAGCCGGAGGGATACATGCCTTCATCGTACAGCACGACTTTCATGCCAAGGGTAGCCGCTTCCTCCACTGCAAAGCGAACAAAGGAAAAGTACTCAGCTGATAAATAGGGAATGTCTCTGGATAATCCCATACGAGGATGAATAACAAAGCCTGCCACACCCTTGTCCTTAAAATCATGAATCTGCCGTTTAAGCTCATCCGTGGTAAGATCCCCATTCCAAAACCAAAAGGGTATAGGGGTAAAATCATCGGCGGGCGATAAAAACGCTTGTCTTAAGCTTTCCAAACTATCGGACATAGATAGAGCTCCTTTCGTTTATAAATCGACGCTCTTATGCTTATTCAATAAGGCGGCTGCCTCTATTTTAGCGCCCCTTTAAAGCTGTGTATTTAAGGAATCTGACGATGGGCTTGTGTTATTTAACTCTTTTCGGCATTCTTCGCCGATTTTCGCCGGTTATGGACAAAACAGGTATTTATTTATGTCTTGACAACCTTAAAATGTCAGTGATAAAATTATTTAGCGTGCGAATTGAGTGTTTGCATGCTTTTATCTTGTTCCGAAAACGGACATCAAATTCACCCGTTCCTTATGGAGGCTTTAACGTGCTGGATTTGCTGAAAAGAAAAAACAAGGTGGTCGGTATTAAGCAGACCAAGAAAGCCCTTGAGCAAGGGCAGCTTGACGCGGTATTCATCGCGTGCGATGCTGAAAGCCGTGTTGTAATGCAGATAAAACTGCTTTGTGATCAAAAGGCTGTTCGGGTTTATGATACGGAATCCATGAAGCAGCTTGGAAAAGCAGCCGGTATCGACGTAGGCGCTTCGGTTGTGGGAATTGGCAAGCTTTAATGCTATTGACGCTTAGGCGTTGATATAGAAACTTAATTGTATAGGAGGTGAACGATTAAATGCCGACGTTTAACCAGTTGGTAAGAAAAAGCAGGGAAAGAGTAACTTACAAGTCCACTGCACCGGCTCTTCAGATGGCAATGAATACCCTCAAGAAGAAGCCCGTAGAAATGAGCAGCCCTCAAAAAAGAGGTGTTTGCACAGTTGTTAAGACGACCACCCCTAAGAAGCCGAACTCCGCGCTTCGTAAGGTTGCCAGAGTACGTCTTACAAACCAGGTGGAAGTTACCGCGTACATTCCGGGTATCGGACACAACCTTCAAGAGCACAGCGTTGTTCTTATAAGGGGAGGCCGTGTAAAGGATCTGCCGGGCGTAAGGTACCACATTATCCGTGGAACTCTTGATACTGCAGGCGTTAACAACCGCAAGCAAAGCCGTTCCAAGTACGGCGCAAAGCGTGGTAAGGCCGGAGCTGCTCCTGCTAAGAAGAAGTAAGCTTTAACCCTACGCTTAAACACTTGATTTAACAGGAACCATTCGACGTGCGAAACGTTGTTTCGATATAGATTCAGACCCAGGTGGCTGACCCCATTGAGGACTGACGTAGCGCACTTTCGAGCCCGCAGAAGCGGGAACGAGTACCTGTGATACCGGGAGAGATCCCGAAGTTATCATGCAAAGGAGGGAAGAATAGTGCCAAGAAGAGGACATGTACCAAAAAGAGACGTACTTGCTGATCCTATATACAATGATAAGACTGTAACAAAGCTTATCAATAACATTATGCAGGACGGTAAGAGGGGTGTTGCCCAGAAGATCTGCTATGAAGCGTTTGACATGATCAAGGAGAAAACCGGAAAGGATCCCCTGGAGGTTTTCCAGCTTGCCATGAACAATATTATGCCTGTTCTGGAGGTTAAGGCCAGAAGAGTAGGCGGCGCAACTTATCAGGTTCCTATGGAAGTAAGACCTGAAAGAAGGCAAGCTCTTGGTCTGCGTTGGCTGGTAGGTTATGCTACCAAGAGAAGCGAACGCACCATGAAGGAAAAAATTGCCAACGAAATTATGGACGCAACCAATAATCTTGGGGCAGCCGTCAAGAAGAAAGACGACACCCATAAGATGGCGGAAGCAAACAAGGCTTTTGCAAATTACAGGTGGTAATCCTTTTTTGCAGCAAACATTGTACTACTCGTTGAGAGGAGGGTATCGATACCCAGAGAATTCAGCCTAGAAAATACACGAAACATCGGTATTATGGCACACATTGACGCAGGTAAAACAACCACGACCGAGAGAGTTCTGTTCTACACCGGCCGTACACATAAAATCGGAGAAGTTCATGAAGGCGCAGCCACCATGGACTGGATGGAACAGGAACAGGAAAGAGGTATCAC
>JAEXPO010000618.1 GCA_023446675.1 Bacillota bacterium
ATACTGGCCAAGCTCGGTCCTGTAAGCAAAAGAATAACGGCCGTCGGAATAATTAAGCTCAATGGTAATATCTGTTAAGCGGTTGCCGTCGTTGTATACCTCCGAGCCAAGTGTGTCGGATTTTCCCAGTATGACGGAGGGGGCATCACTGAAAACGGGATTAAGCACCAAGTAAAAATCCGATAAACCGCTTTCCGTATTGCCGCCGCTGACGCCTTGCCCGCTTTCACCTCCGGAAACGCCGCTGCTGACGGTACCTGCCGTGCTTTGAGCACCTGTATAACCATTATATTGGGAAAAGGGATTCGGTTTACCAAAAGCCGAGGCCTGTTCCCAGACAGTAAGACTGCGCTGTCTGTCCATAATCCCATAGAAGCACAGGCTCATGCCGCCGCTCACCTTCTCCTGATTTCCGTTAATGGTTATATTGCTTGCCACCACCTTGGATTGGTATTGGTTTACAGCATACAGAAAATTCATAAGCTGGGCGTAGGTGCCGTCAAAAGTGATTTTAACCTCCATTTTAATCCCTGTTCCGTCGGGAATGGCGGAAGGGGCAAGAATTTCCTCTGCCTCCACGGCTTCCTCCCCTTCGCCTATTTCGTTGAGTATGTTCTCAAGACGATTGTCGGATACCGCCTTTAGCTGTTCCAAAAGCTCGGTCATCTCACCGTTTGCATCACTGGCAGAATAGGCTGAGCCTGAATCGGATTCCGCATTCACAGCTACAACCCTTGAAAAGGACGGATTAATAATTTGAAGCCCGGTTTCCAGGCTGAGCTCTCTTAAGGACAGTATAACCCGTTCCTGTTCAATGAAGGGCGGAAGGCTATTCTCTATTTCCCTGCTCTGGTAATTGGCCACCTTTATTTCAGACAGCAGCTTTTCCTTGTTGCTCGCCTTAATCTGAAGCAGAGAGTATTTCTGCTCAAGCTCCCATACTTCCTGATTCAGTGTTTTTATATTCCGGTTGATGGGCAGGAAAATATAATAATAGCCAACAACTACTACGACCAGCAAAAGTACGACGACTAAAAGCTTTTTATCTCTCTGCGACAACTTCATGTTCCTATTCCTTTCCCTCTTTTTGTTAGCGGGCTTTTATAGTACAATCCAGGCTGAAATCAATCCCCTCTGTGCTCTGAACGCCTGTATCCAGCGAAGGCAGGAATACATCGTCGAACAAACCGGTAAGCTTAAGGCTTCTTATAAAGTCGGCCAGTATAAGATTGCTTTTGGCATTGCCTCCAAGGGTTAAGCCAGTTTCCGTAACGGTTACAGAGGTGAGAAAGGCCTCCTTGGGAATGACCTTCTCAATTGTTTCCAGTATTTCAAGCATTGCCCTTTCATTATCAGTCACCTGGCCCAGAAAGCTTTTATAAAGGGTAAGCTTCTGGTTTTCCAGGGTAAGAAGCCGCTCATAGCTCTCAATATCCTTTATGCTTTCAATTCCGGCCTCATAAGCTGCTTTTTGGGATTCCAACCCCTTTACCTGGTTGTAGGGTATTAAGAGAAGGGACAGGGCACTTACGACAAAGAGAATGGCCAGCAAAAAAATCATATTGGCTTTCTGCCTGCTTTTTTGAACCTTGATAATTTCGTAGGGAATAAAATTAAAATCCTTGCTTATCACCTGTTACCATCCTCTATTTTTCAAGCAATGCCCCGAGGCAAACGCTGAAGTATTTATAATCTATTCCTGCCTTATTTTCTCTGTTTTTATACTGAATGCTCCGGGGCATTTTCAGCTTAATAACAGGAATACTAAAGGCATTGCTGAGATAATTATCCAGGCCGGAAATCTCCGAAGAGCCTCCGGTCAGACATATGGTATCAATTTTGTTCCCTGTGCCTCTTGAATTATAGAATTCAAAGTATTTGGACATATCGTCGATTAAAATCAAAGCAACCGATTTTATGGAATTGCTTATTTGGACATCCTCCTTACCGGCACTGTCCTCATCGGCTGAATCAATGATTTTGGAGAGGCTCTTTTTTTTGCGCTCCGCCTCGTCATAAAGGATATTGAGCCTGTCTGCAATGCTGTTGGTCATGCTGCTTCCGCCGTAAAAAATAATACGGCTGAATTGGAGAATACCCTTTGACAGTATGGTAACGGTAGTGGTCCGGCTTCCCATATCAACCACGGCCAGGGTATCCAAAGCCTTGTTGTTCTGCCCTTTTTTTGATGTAAAGTAGTCTTTATTAAAGTACTCTTTATTTACGAGCTTATTGATGCTGTTGCCTGCATAATCGATTTTAACCAGATTTAACCCGCATAGATTGGCAAGCTCCAGATATTTTTCAATCATTTGTGACGGAATAGCTACTACCAATACCTTGTACTGGCTTTTACCATTGCCGGTAATTTCCTCTATAACCTTAAAGTCCACAGCGTAATTATCAAGGCTTACGGGAAAGTACTGATCCGACTCCATTTCAATAATGCTGCGGATCTCTCTTTCCTTAACCTTGGGCATGATTACCTCACGGCTTATAATGGCGGTTCCGTTAATACTGAGTACGGCGTCCTTTGTTTTTATCCCGTGCTTTGCCAGCTGCTCCTTTATAGCGGCAGCAAGCAACTCCGGTGCAAGTATCTTTCCATCCTCTATGGCGTTTTCAGGGGTTTCAAAAACCAGAGCTTCAGTGATTCGCTGACTTGCGCCAAAAACGCTGCCAACAGCCAGCTTTATATTATGAAAGCCAATGTCAAGTGAAAGAAATTCCCTCATTAATTTCATTAAACCCCGTTAATTCCTTATTTTATGCGAATTGGTTATATCTAATAGGTAATCGGTGTTGTTTTCGCCTCTAAGCGTCATTTCAACTTTAACAAGGCCTCCGTCCGCTATACTTAACGAGAAAGCCTCAACCTTTCTCACAAGGACACCCTGGACAGTTGTATTGACGGTTTTTTTAATCTGGCTGCCGTCCTTATAGAAGGCATATGTATCGGATCCTATTATCATTTGCAGGTATTCGATGCCCTCTTCATTTTTTATATTAATGCTGCTTTGTTCGGCGCTTCTCAGGGCCGTCATGATTTCATCCATGGCCTGCCTGGCCTCGGATTGCATGTCGAGCTTCTCATTCTCCGAGTGAAAGGCAGCATAGTTGGACATAAAGTAGGTGGTGACAGGTATGGCGATAATTCCTACAATGGCCACCACAAGCAACAGCTCAATGAGAGTAAAACCTTTACCTGGGCCTTTTACTTTCATAATAATTCCATTCCTGCCTTTGGATTAGTGGAGGAGTATGCTTGATGAGTATGCTTTTTATGTATTTATATTGTCAGGGAGCAAGGGGTATCCTTGCTCCCTGAGATGGGTTAGATGGTTTATTGTGGGGTTAGTTAGCCCAGTCGCCTGCGGGGGTAGGGAAGATTTGGGTATACGTATCAGCAGCTCCGCTTGCGCCTACTGCTGTTTTCGCATATATAGTCACTACATTATCAGTTGTAATCATAACATAAAAAGAATCATCGCTACTTGCAGAAGGAACCAACTGTAAGTCAGGTACACTTTGTATGTATTCAGGGACTATTTCATCAAATGCACTATCATCAAAATCTGTGTAGGACGAAGCAGTAATAGTCTTTCCCTCTGCAATTGCCGTTGTAATAGCCCTCGCAATCTGAGATGCATTTGTTCTGTCGGTGTTTCTTCGAGCATTTTCAATAGCATTAAGCACATTCGGCACCGCAATACTTGCGATTACACCCAAAATAGCGATAACCACGATGAGCTCCATCAAAGAGAAGCCTTTTTGATTCTTAAAAAATTCCTTGAGTTTCTTAAACATACGAATCTCTCCTCACAATAAATTTACTCTATTTATCAACCAATGCCACCATACATGCCGAACATGGGCTGTACAATGGAAATGATTATAAATCCTACTATCACGGCCAGAACAACCATAATTAGGGGTTCCAGCATCGTTGTCATTTGTCCAACGGCGGCCTCCACCTCCATGTCGTAAAAATCGGCCGTTTTTTCAAGGATGCTTTCCATGGTACCCGTATCCTCGCCGATGCGCAGCATATGAACTACCATAGGAGGGAAAACGCCAATTTTGCCCACCGGCTGCGCCAGGCTGACGCCTCTGCTTACCTCCTCTCCCGCTTTCCTAAGCCCTGCTTCCACCACGTGGTTGTCCACTACCTTTGCCGCCACATCAAGGGAGGTTAACAGTGGAAGTCCGGATG
>JAEXPO010000638.1 GCA_023446675.1 Bacillota bacterium
ACATTAATGGTGTCATCAAGAATAACAAACAAGGGCTCACCTGTTTGCTCAAGCTCCTGCCTTAAAACCTTTTCTGTGTATTGCTTACGTCTTAAGTTGACAAGGTTCTCGTCCCAAGGGGAAGAGTTTAGGAATTTTTGAGTACAGCTCCTATCCCTGGGGTTAAAGGATGACCGGACAATATTAGAGACCGTTCTTTTGTCTGAACATCCAATGATGCCTGATACAAGCATCTTCAGGTGGTGCACTTGTGGATTACTTAAGGGGAGTTTTAAATCTTTCAAAATGTAGTTGTTAACTTCGTTCTGTTGGGTTAGAATTATTCTATCAGGCATCAATCTTATCCTTTGTATTTGTAGGTCAACTTTTACATCGGAAAAAATTGGGCCTGATATTATTTTTTCTAAAATTTTACAGAGTTTTTGCACAAGTCAAGTAATCTTTAGTTACACTTTTTCATTATGTCTATCAAAAAACATTTATAATTATGGTATAATAAATTTACTGAAATGGAAGAAATATTTTACATTGCTATGTAAAATGAGAAACCCGAGGCAGAAGTCTTTCAAGCCAACTTCAGCCCTGAAAATCAGTTGTGTTCCAGGACTGCGCGCATCTTTTTAAAACGCTCTCAAGATTTAGCTGTTTAATATGATTTTCATTTAACATCTATATAAATTAAAGAATATTTAAATTATTGAAAAGCGTTTCATGCCCAAGTTACCCCTTATGGGGGCAGCTTCACCTAATCCAGCCTTTTCAGCGCAAGAATCCGGTCCATGGCGTGCTGGTGTGGAATACCGGAGGAATTGCAGTTAAAAATTTCTTCCTCACACATTTCAAGCTGCCAGTCGTGATAGAGGGTAAAAAGCTCGCCGGACAGCCACAAGCTCGCGTTTTCCTCTTTTTCCGGAGGCGGAGCGATAAAGGGCTTGGCGACAAAGGCCGAGAAGAGATGAATTCCCCCTTTGGGCGTGTTGGCCTTATAGCTGTCAAAGATTTCCTTGCGAAGAGCAGGGGCGATATAATGAAGAACACCGTTTGAATAATAAATATCATAAGCGGAATCGGGGCGATAGGTATTCACATCCGCTACAAACGCCTTAAGAGAAACACCTGCCTGACGGGCCAGCCGCTGTGTTTTTTCCACTCCGGCCTCCGCAAGATCAAAAGCGGTTACCTCATATCCGTTGCGGGCAAAAAACACCGCATCCCGCCCTTCTCCGCAGCCGATATCAAGAAGCCTCAGCCTTTTTGTAGGGGGAAGGTGCCTGAGAATGGCGTAGCACTGGTGGGAAGGCTCTGTCCCCCAGTAATAAGCATCCTCCACATATTTTTTGTCGTAGTAATTGGCGTTTTGCGCCTCCGAATTGCCTAAAAGATAGTCGATACTTACATGAAAAAGGCCTGCCAGCAGGGGCAGCAGCTCGATGTCCGGAAAGCCTGCCCCCGTCTCCCATTTGCTAACAGCCTGAAAAGTGAGATTAAGCTTCCCTGCAAGCTCCTCCTGGCTCATGCCATAGGCTTTGCGAAGCTCTGCGATTTTTTTGCCAAGCTCGTACTTCATCCTTTACCTCCCAGTTATCCGGCGCTAAAAGTCGCCGCCCCAGTCTATCCTGTAATAAGCTTATCCTGCGACAAGCTTATTTTGTCATAGGATAAGCATAAGGGAAGCGGCAATGGGCTGTAAATAACGTCTGTTTTGATCTGGATCAACTGACTGTTGAATAGAATAATCATCAGATTTACATCTCCTTTTGCAATATGTAGCTTTCCTCATATTTGTCCTTTGGATTTTCAATTCTAATGACTTTAAACCCGCATTTGTTAACGTAGAAATTATGGTTTCTTTTAGAAAAACCAGGGGTTTCCGTACTCCACTTTATTGTTTGAGGGTATTTTGCTCAATAAATCTCCAAATCAGTGTTCCGATGCCTCTATCCTGGCATAAAGGGTCTACAAACATATTACCCAGATAATTTTCATTATCAGGGTTTATAAAAACATTTATACCGCCAATTAATCTGCCGCCTTTTGAAACCTTATAAGCCTCTGCCCCGCTTTGCAAATACCATTTACGAATAAAATCTCCGTTATCATATCCGGGAGGGCCGCCGCTTTCCTCAGCGTAAAGGTCAATCGTTTTTTATAAGATGGCAAAAAACAGAGTGCTTCTGATAAAAATCAAACCCACACGGAATAAGGGCTATTTAATAATCGTGTTTTCTATGGTTTAATTAGAGGATATAACCCTCTGATTAAAATACGGGTTACCTCTTGAGGTATGGTTCTTATGAAGTGGAAAGAAAGCTTTCATCCTTATGCAATAATAACCATTGTCTTCTGGTCACTGGCTTATGTGCTTACACGCCTGGCTCTGCGCTATTTTTCAGCGTTTCCGCTGGGATTTCTGCGTTATTTTATCGCATCCTGCGCCTTTCTGATACTTGCGCTGTTTACCAGAATGAAACTACCGGAAAAAGTGCATATAAAATGGTTTTTGGCATCGGGCGCTTCCGGTTTTTTTCTCTACATGCTTGCGTTTAACAAGGGCTGTGAAACCGTTTCGGCCGCGACCAGCAGTACGGTCATCGCAACCGTCCCTGTTATTACCGCGGTGCTTGCACGGTTCATCTATCACGAAAAGCTGAGCCCCTTGCAATGGGTGGCGGTTGGAGTTGAATTTTCAGGCGTTATAACCCTAACCCTCATGAAGGGTGCATTAACACTTAACCATGGCCTTCTTTGGCTGTTCTTTGCCGCAATTTTACTAAGTACCTACAATCTGCTGCAGCGTAAATTAACCAAGTTTTACTCCGGTATACATACCACCGCTTACAGCATCTTTGCCGGGACAATCATGCTGTCGCTATTTTTGCCGGATTCCATAAGGGAGGTCAGGGAGGCACCCCCAATTCAACTTATTTACCTTGTCCTTCTTGGAGTCTTTTCAAGTGCGGTTGCGTATGCAGCATGGGCCCAAGCCTTTAAAAAGGCGGAAAAGGCTTCCTCGGTGAGCAACTACATGTTTATTACTCCGCTTTTAACAAGCCTTCTCGGCTTTCTCCTGGCAAACGAGCGACCGGATATTCCGACGCTCACAGGCGGAACGATTATCCTTATTGGGATGCTTCTTTTTAATATTCGTAAGAAGCCAAGCAAAGGCATACTTTAAATGCCTTGACAAAACAAGCCCCACAGGTTTAAAATTGCATTTAAATTGATAAGATATTGGTACAGGCGTTGACAGGGAGGAGTAAGCACACTTCTTATACCTAAGAGAGGGAATGCCGGTGGAAATTTCCCGTATGGAAGATGCAGAAGGTAGCCTTTGAGCCATGAACCCAAATTCGGTAACCACACTCGCTGCAGGCATCATGTGTTTTTACCGGAAAGTAGGCTTCATCGGATTCCCACCGTTAAAAGGGAAGAAGTATCGGCTTTAAAGCCTGTACTTTATAAAGTGTACGCAATTCGCTTGCGTAAACATAAGGTGGTACCGCGGAGAGCCTTGAGCCCTTCGTCCTTTTTAAGGACGGAGGGCTTTTTTGCATTCAAAAAACCTTCCATTCTCTTTATGCCTGACCTTTAAGAAGGAGGATTCCCATGCTGGAAAAAAGGTATTCATTTAAGGAAACAGAACCTGCCATGCAGCACTACTGGGCCAAAGAAAACATTTATCGCTACAATCCGAAAAAGGAAGGGCCGCGGTTTTCCATTGATACGCCCCCTCCCACCGTCAGCGGCTCCCTTCATATCGGCCATCTTTTTTCCTATACCCAGGCCGAGATCATCGCGCGCTATCAGCGTATGCTGGGGAAAAACGTCTTTTACCCCTTTGGCTTTGACGACAACGGGCTTCCCACGGAGCGCCTTGTGGAAAAGGAAGAGGGTTTGCGGGCCGGAAGCTTAAGCCGAAGTGCCTTTACCGAAAAATGCATGGCGGTTAAGGAAAAGTATGAGGAGGCCTTTAAAAGCTTATGGAAATCACTGGGTTTTTCCGTGGACTGGAGCCTTCAATATGAAACCGTAAGCCCTCGGGTTATGAAAATCTCCCAGCGCTCCTTCCTGGAGCTTGCAAAAAGCGGGAAGGCCTACGACAAGGAAGCACCTGTTCTCTGGTGCCCCCATTGCCGCACCTCCATTGCTCAGGCTGAGCTGGATTCCGTTGAGCGTGAAACCCTTTTCAGTACTCTGGCGTTTAAAAGCGGCGGTAATCTTTTGCCTGTAGCGACCACCCGCCCCGAGCTGCTTTTTGGCTGCGTGGCGCTTTTTGTCCATCCCGAGGATGAGCATTACCGCTCCTATATAGGCCGGGAAGCCCTTGTTCCCCTTTATGACTTTACCATCCCCATTCTGGCCAACCCCTCCGTTGACAGGGATAAGGGCACGGGCCTTGTTATGTGCGCCACCTTTGGGGATATGGCGGATCTGGAATGGTATAACACTTACAGCCTGCCCTATAAAAAGGTGGTTACACCCGACGGCAGGCTGGATGAAGCGGTTCCCTTTCTGGGGGGCTTAACAGTTACGGATGCCCGAAAGGAAGCGCTAAGGCTGCTTTCCGAGAGGGAGCTGCTGCTTTCCCAGAAGCCTCATCTCCATCATGTGGGCGTCCATGAAAGGTGTGGCCAGGATACGGAAATAATCCCCTCCAGGCAGTGGTACATTTCTGTTCTGCCGGAGAAGGAGCGTTTTTTAAAGGCTGCCGATGAAATCAACTGGTATCCGGAGAGCATGAAAACCCGTTATACCGCCTGGGTTGAAAACCTTAAGTGGGACTGGTGCATTTCAAGGCAGCGGTTTTTCGGGGTTCCTTTCCCCGTG
>JAEXPO010000663.1 GCA_023446675.1 Bacillota bacterium
AAGCAGTACCTTCGGGTGGTTTACCAGAGCTCTGGCAAGCGCGGCTCTCTGAGCCATGCCTCCTGATAGCTGGTGAGGGTAGGACTTTTCAAAACCGCCAAGGCCTACAAGCTTTATGAAATCCAGCACATCACCCTTTTTCTGCTTGTAGATATTGCGCATTTTAAGTCCAAATGCCACGTTCTCGTAAACGGTGAGCCAGGGAAACAGGGTTGGATCCTGGAATACCAGGCCTCTTTCATAATGGGGTACGGTTATCGTCTCACCATCCAGTGAAAACTCTCCTTCATCAGGCTGGGTCAAGCCTGCCAGAAGTCTCAAAAAGGTGGATTTGCCGCAGCCGGAGGGGCCGATAAGAGAAACGAATTCTCCCGGTTTTATTTGAACATTGACGCCGCTTAAGGCAACCACGGTTTGGCCGTCAGGCTGAACAAAGCTTTTGCGGATATTTTCGGCCCGTATGCCGCCGGTATGTATCTCTACCATTTGATAACTCCCTTCTGCCAGCTGAGCAGCCTATCACGGACTTTAAACATGGCTGTAATGATAAGTGAAAAGGAAACGGCTATGACAATAAGTCCTGCATACACATTTGAGTAGGCCAGCATTTCTCTCTGCCAGTTGATGTACCAGCCGATACCGAATTTAACACCAAGCATTTCAGCTGTCATAAGGGTCAGAAAGGAGGAGCAGGTTCCGTTGAATATCCCGATGAAAATACTTGGCATGGCATCGGGAACGGCAATGCGGAATACCTTTTGAAAATTGCTGGCGCCCAGGGTGCTGGACACTTCAAAATAAGCGTTTTTAACATTGGTGATGCCGGAGCTTGTAAGCACTGTTGTGGGGAACCATACGGCCAGTGCAATTAAAAAGACGCTGGCACGGAAGGAGGTTGGAAAGGACACCAGTGCAATGGGAATCCACGCCGTGGAGGGAATAGGCCCTATGAGACGGATAAGGGGACTTACCCAGTAGCTCCAGCGCTTGCTCCAGCCTACCATAATGCCGGTAGCCAGGCCTACAAGGGCTCCGATAATATAGCCTGTTCCCAAAAGCCTTCCCGAATAGCCAAGGCATTTCAGAAGAAAGGCCCATTCCTCAACAAAGACCTTCAGGATTCTGTCGGGGCTTGGAAAATAGATTGCCGGAATGAGCATGAACTTCAAGGTAGCAAGATTGAGTATATTGACCAAAAGTACGGCCGCAGCGAAAAACCAGGATTTGTGGGCGTATTTTTCACCGAAATTTTTTCTGAACAGGGACAGCACCGCTGCAAGGAGAGTGATTGCCAGCAATACGGTAAGAGTAATGGTGAAATAAGGAAACCCTTTTTGTGTGTATTTGGGGCTATCAGGCACGGCAAGGTGCAATACAAGCGCGAGCAAAACACTTAGAGAAGTTAAAAAAAGCTTTATATAATAGCTCGGTTTGCGGCTTGTTTTTAGGGCTGTCATCCGGGGTCCTCCTTTCACTCCACATCCTGATTTTTAATATAAGAAAAGGGATCCTTGCTGAAAAAGTCCTTGGTGTAAGGCAGCCGGGTGTACTTGGAAAGCTTTTTATTGAAGCTTGAGTTTCGAGCAATACGGTTAAGCCGTCTTGCAACCTCGAACACACCGGAATACCCCAGATAATTATAGGTGGGCCCGAAAAGGGGCAGAATGGGCAAACCGTGCTTGGCGGCAATGTTATTGCCGCCGGAATGGCTTATAATGATGTCGGGCTTAATGCGCTCCACCAGGTTGGATTGCTCGAAGGGCTGGTTGGTTGCCACCTCAAAGACCACGTCGTCCACATCCTCCAGGGATTCGAAAATCGGATCGATAAACTGGTCAAAGTGGTGGGCCTTAAAACCGACAACCTTCATGCCCAGATCCTGAACAATTTCCGCCGTAGCGATAATGCGAACCTCACCGCCGGCTAAGAATACACGCTTTCCGGAAAGAATGGCCCGATAGGGCTCCAGGCTTTCATCCAGTATCTCATTCTCCCTGTCAATAAACTGCTGGGCTTCCTTCTCAAGGCCAAAGTGCTCTGCTATTTTAAGCACCCAGCGATCCGTATTCTTGCGTCCGATGGGAATGGTATCTATCAGGAAGGGAATGTCGTATTTTTCACGGATATGCTCTACAAAATAGTCGTCATGGGTACCGCAAATACTGACATTCAGAGAGGTTTCAAGGGAATAGGAAAAGTCCTCGGGCTCCGCGTAGCAGGGAATAAAGGTAACGTTGAGGCCGATGGCATTGAGAATTCTCTGAAGCTCCAGCTCGTCGGCACGGCTCATGGAGGAAACGTTCAGAATATTGACATTCCGGCTTACTCTGTCTATTTCCTTGAGCTTGTTGATATCCGGCTCAGCCACATACTCCCTGCGTTCCGGCTTTCTGATGTAATTTTTCAGTATACCGTGGTAAACCGCATCATAGGCCGTTGCCATTACCTTGGTCTTAAAGCCCTCGCAGTGAATGGGTACAATAATGGCTGCCGTCTGGGTTTGAAGATCCGAAAGAATGCTGTCGATATCATCGCCTATGAGGGCAGGAACACAGCCGTTGGCTACAATAATAGTCTCGGGCCGGAATTCCTTATCGGCATAAAGCACCGCTTCCCGGAGCTTTCTCTCTCCCCCGCCTATAACGTCGGCTTCATC
This sequence comes from Bacillota bacterium, assembly GCA_023446675.1. GTDB lineage: Bacteria > Bacillota > Clostridia > DSM-8532 > DSM-8532 > DTU059. Next base: position 2,657 of record JAEXPO010000663.1, read on the forward strand.
CAGATTGGTGCTGAGCCATACCACACCCTCGGCATTGGGATCTCTCAGCTGCTTAAAGGATTTGTTAACACCGATATTTCCGGTGGAGCAGGCGCCGCAGCCAATGGGTGAATGCATGATAATAACAGCGTTTCTAAGGGTATTTAATATGACAAGGCTCAGCGTAAACTGGCAGCCCTGAGTTTGTGAAAATCTTCTTCCCGCTAAATTCAAGCAGCCGCTTTTACCGAAGCAGCCCTTCTGGGAACAGCCTCTGGCCTGAGCATAGGTTCCTCCGTAGGCAATACTGGCCTTCAGACGATCCTCTCTTGCCGGGGCGGATTTCGCATCCAAATAATTCATGTGAATTCCTCCTATCTTCCTGCCACAAGCAGACCGACAATATCCTCAACCAGGGTCAGTCCTCCGTTGAATCCGGCATAGCCGCGGTTCAGTACAATTCGGTTGGTTACGGGAAAAGCTACTGTAAGGAGAGGGAAACCGAATTCTGCGGCTATATCTCTTTCAAAAACGCTGCCGATAACCACGGCAGGGCCAAAGGAATCGTAATAGCGCTGGCTCCTGTTTCTGGGCCATACCTCGGCCAGGTATTTCTTTACCGAAGAAGCGTCCGTGCTGAAGCGCACTGCCGGAACAACACCGGACTCAAAGCGCTTGTATCTTTCGGAAAGGGTTTCCTGCTGATTATCGTCCAGAAAATCTGTAATAACGGACAGCTCGGGAAGCCACCCCAGCTCATCTGCAAGAAAACGGGAAACGGCAGGCGCGTAATTGCTGTCGGCCACGATGACGGCATAACGCTGCAAATCGATATCGTTGTACAAATCGGCCAGTCTTTCCAGATAGCTGTAATAAACGGCTTTCTCTTCATCAATGACAGCTTCGGCTTTTTCGCTGTCCAGTCCCAAGGCGGAAGCAACAACCCTCAAAAAGTCACCGGCCGCATCGGCTCCAATGGGAAAGCCTGTTTCAAGCCAGGGTATATCATGAAACTCCTCATAGGCTCTGGCCGTTTGAATACCGTAAACATCGGACACCACAATATTTAATGCGGCTTCCCCCGTGCGTTTGATATCCTCCAGGGTTTCTCCCTCTCCGAAAAGGGTATTTACTTTCAGGCCAAGCTTTTGGAGCAGGCGCTTGATTTCCTTGAGGTTGCCTTCCCAGAACACATCCTGGCCGGGGACAATTCCCAGAATGTTAACCGCCAGCGGATCCTTTTCCGCTTTACGGGTGACAAACTTCTTAGCCAGGGCTTCAAGAACAAGCTCGTAGCCTGTGTAGGAATTTCCTCTGAAGCTGGGGGTATGTATGGCGATAACAGGCTTGTCGCTATCGGAAAATTCGGAGGCAACCGAATCCACATCGTCGCCAATCATTTCAACCATACAGCCTGTAAGAACAATGTAAACGTCGCCGTCAAGCACTTCCAGCGTCGTCTCAATTTGTTCTCTCAGACGTGCTTCTCCGCCGAATACCACATCCCGTTCCACCACATTGCTGCTGGAGAGAGACAAGCCTCCGCAGTAACCGCCGCCCAAATAACCGCCGCCGGGATTGATGGCGTTATAAAGGTTGTGCCCACACCCCGCTGAGGCGTGGATAATGGGGATAGCCCGTGGTATGGCTCTCAAGGTGGACAAGGCTCCGCCCAGAGAACAGGCATACCTCGGCCTGTCAACAAAACGACTCATATAATTTCCTCCATGTTTAAGGTTAAATAAAATAAATAAAATGTAAGCAGAAGCTTATTGGTTCTCAACCGTGAGAGAAGGTTTGATCCAATCCCTTATAGGCATATAGCAGCTCGGAAAGGTCACTGACCCCGGGTATGCCGCAGGCATCCGCCCGGCAGTGCTGACAGTGCCGGAAGACGGGAAGATGCTCCTCCGCCGCTTTCCTGGCTTCATTGATGGTTTGGCAGGAGGGTGCCTTGATATGGGCCATTTCATGCTGGGGAATTAATGGAATGATGTTGATAAGCGCCGCTCCCTGTTCCTTTACTTTCTTGGCGATTTCACCCATATGGTTTTCATTGACACCTGGTACAAGAACGATGTTAATTTTAATTACAGCTCCCTTATCCGCCATCCTCCTGATTCCCCGAAGCTGGGCTTCAATAAGTATTCCGGCACCCTCCGCTCCCGTATAGAATACACCGTCCAACAAAATGCC
>JAEXPO010000677.1 GCA_023446675.1 Bacillota bacterium
GCCGTCTATGAACAGTCAGACAGGAAAGCGGCCGGCAATGCCGAGGCAGAAGGACGCCCGTCATGAAGAAAAAAGCCAAGGCACCGGAAAAGGAAAACAGTGAACGCTGGGTTTTAACTTATGCCGACGTTATGAATCTTCTTCTTATTTTCTTCATCATTCTTTTTGTAATAAGCCAGGTGGATACGAATAAATTCAATGAGCTTTCCCAGTCCCTGGGAAAAGCCTTCAGCTTTGGGACAAGTTCAGGTGAAACGCTTATTACCCTGCCCAACGGTGGTACTGAGCTCCAAAGTGGCATACCGGGTGTATCCGGCGGCAGTGGAGGGAAAAGTGAAGAAGAGCAGATGGAGGATGTCCGGAAGGAAATAGAGCAAAAAGTTGAAGAAGAGCAGCTGGGTGATAAAATTGACGTTGTAATTGAGGAACGGGGCATAAAGATATCCATTAAGGCCCAGTACCTGTTTCCAAGCGGCAGCGCCCAGATTAACCCGGAGGTCATGAGCAATATTTTAAGTATCGGGGATGTACTGAAATCCTTGTCAGGCAATATGATTCGTGTGGAAGGCCATACGGACACGGATCCTATAAAGACTTCGTCCTATCCCTCAAACTGGGAGCTGGCTTCCGCAAGAGCGGGCAATGTGCTTCGGATACTTGTTGAAAAATGCGGCATAAGTCCGGAGAAAATATGCGCGGTCAGCTACGGCGAATTTCAGCCCCTTGTACCCAACGATTCGGAAGTCAACAAAGCCAAGAACCGCAGAGTGGACATTGTTATTTTAAAGCAGGAGTTCGCTATAGGCGAGGTGGCCTCCGATAATTAAGCTCCGGGCATAAGCCTGCTCCGCCCGCATTAGGTCCTGTTCCGAATCAAAGATAGTATTCTTAAATTGTTGACAAATGGAACCCCTGCGTAATATGATAAAAGCACTGAAGCCACGAATAAATTAAAAGCGATGAAGGAAACTCTTGAGAGACTTTTTTTCAAAGAGAGCCTGTGTTTGGTGAAAACAGGCAAAAGAAGCTCTTTAAGGCATCATTCCGGAGTTCGGCATCTGAAAGATCCTCTTTTTGCGGCCATAAAGGGCTTAAGGATAACAGGATACCGCGTCACGCCACGTTACAGGCCAGGGTTTGATAGAACCTTAAATGAGGGCTTTTAGCCAAAGTTGGGTGGTACCACGGGTGTAAACTCGTCCCGAACGTATAAATTGTGATACGTTTGGGGCGGGTTTTTTGTTTAATACCAAATGAATGTGAAAAAGGAAAGGATTGGTGGATGGCATGGAAGACAGGATTCTGGAGATTGCCGAACGAATTAGGGGGCTCAGGGAAGACCTGGGCGTATCTGCAGATGAAATGGCCCGGCTCACGGAGGTCGGCATGGATGCCTATCTTGAATTTGAGGCCGGCAAAAAGGACTTTCCCTTCACTTTTCTTCATAAGGTAGCCCTTCGGCTGGGAGTGGATATCAGTGAGCTTCTTACCGGTTCCAGCCCTACTCTGTCCGTCTTTACACATGTAAAAAAGGGCAGCGGCTTAAAAATTGACAGAAGGAAGGGCTTCAGCTACCAGAGCCTGGCTCATCTTTTTAAAAACCGTATGGCCGAGCCTTTTCTGGTTGAAGCGCCCTACGTCGCGGGGAATGGGGAAGATCCTGTGCAGCGCACCCATGACGGACAGGAGTTCGATTTTATTTTAAAGGGTGAGCTGAAAATGAAAATTGACAATCATACCTTTATCGCCAAAGAAGGGGATTCAGTGTACTATGATGCTTCCCATCCCCATGGCATGGCTGCCGCCAACGGGCGGGACTGTGTTTTTCTTGCGGTAGTTATTAAGGACGGAAATGGGAGGATCGGCTGATGGCGCGGTTATATGAGAAATACGTGAAAGAAACCCGGGATGAAAACGGGCAAATTGTCCGGGTAAGCTTTAAGGAAGAGGAATTTTTTAATTTTGGCTACGATGTGGTGGATGTGCTGGCTGCCCAAAAGCCGGACAAGCTGGCCATGGTGTGGTGCGACGACAAGGGCGGGGAACGCTATCTCACCTTCGGCGATATCAAGGAAAAGAGTGATAAAACAGCCGCTTATTTACAAAGCCTGGGCATAGGCAAGGGAGATCCGGTGCTTCTTATTCTCAAGAGGCATTACGAGTTCTGGTATTTTATTGTGGCGCTCCACAAGCTGGGGGCTATTGCCATACCCGCCACCAATCAGCTTATGACCAAGGATTTAATATACCGCATTGAAGCTGCCGGGGTTAAAGCGGTGGTCTGTACTCCCGACGGTGAAATTGCCGATCTTGTGGATGAGGCTCAGGCAAAGACGGAAACACTGAAAACAAAAATTATAGCACGGGGCACCAAGGAGGGCTGGCTGAGCTATGCCCAGGAGGTTCAAAAGGCGCCGCCTTTTGAAGCGCCTCAGGGAGAAGCAAGGCCAAGGGGCGAGGAAATTATGCTCATGTATTTTTCCTCGGGTACCACCGGAATGCCTAAAATGGTAGCCCACAACCATTACTATGCCCTGGCACATATTCCCACGGCTGTTTACTGGCATAATGTGGAGCCGGAGGGCCTGCATTTTACGGTAGCAGAAACCGGATGGGGCAAGGCGGTATGGGGTAAGCTTTATGGCCAGTGGCTGGCGGAAGCCGCGGTTTTTACCTATGATTTTGATCGCTTTCATGCCGATGAAATGCTCAAGCGCATGGAGAAATACAAGGTTACCACCTTTTGTGCCCCGCCCACCATATACCGCTTCCTTATAAAGGAGGATTTAACCCGCTTTGATTTATCCGCTCTCAAATACGGTACAACGGCAGGAGAAGCCTTGAATGCGGAGGTTTTCAACCGGTTTAAGGCCATTACCGGCATCCGGCTTATGGAGGGCTTTGGACAGACTGAAACCACCCTTTGCCTTGCCACCACCTACTGGACCGAGCCTCGCCCCGGCTCCATGGGCAAGCCGTCGCCTGCTTATTTTGTGGATCTGGTGGATGATAAGGGCAATAGTGTAGAGGCGGGACAGGTAGGCGAAATCGTTATCCGTCTTGAAGAAGGCAAGCCTTCAGGGCTTATGATGGAGTATTACAGAGAGCCTGAACGCACGGGTCAGGTTATGCATGACGGCCTGTATCACACCGGGGATACGGCTTATCGGGATGAGGACGGCTATTTTTGGTATGTGGGCCGCATCGACGACATTATTAAGTCCTCGGGCTACCGTATAGGGCCCTTCGAGGTGGAGAGCGTTATCATGCAGCATCCCGCTGTTTTGGAATGTGCGGTGACGGGTGTTCCGGATCCGGTCCGCGGGCAGGTGGTAAAGGCCACCATTGTAACAGCCAGAGGCTATGAGCCCACGGAGGAGCTGAAATCCGAAATACAGAGCTTTGTAAAATCAAATACCGCCCCGTACAAATATCCCCGGCTCATTGAGTTCGTCAAGGAACTGCCTAAAACCATCAGCGGCAAAATACGCCGTGTGGAAATCCGGGAAAAAGACAGGGCGGAATAATCATTACCTTTTAATTCAGAAGCGCCAATAAAAAATTATTCCGTCGGCGCTTCTTATTCATTGGTTGCAGGCAAAGCCCGCTTTAGACTAAAGAAAACGAGATCCCGTACTGGATGAAAATCCGGTGCGGGTACAAGGCGGGTCAAGCTGGTATTTAAATAACCCTTTTGGAGCTTGATGCCGGGCACAGCTTGTAGTCCTTGTCAAAACGAAGGGGAATAATTTGTGCCTTGGCATAGCGCATAATTTCTTTGAGCCTTGCCGTATCGTAATAGGAAACAAAGGTGTAGGACACGCCGTGCTTTTTGGCCCGGCCTGTTCTGCCGATACGGTGGACATAATATTCGTTCTCATTGGGAAGATCGTAATTGAACACCGCATCCACACCGTCAATGTCAAGGCCGCGAGCCGCTACATCGGTGGCGACAAGGATGTTGAGAGCGCCTTTTCTGAACACGCCGATAACACGTTCCCTGGCGCTCTGATTCACATCTCCGTGAATGCAGCCCGCCTGGTGCCCTTTGGCGTTCAGGGTCTTTGTAAGCTTTTTAACCATGTGCTTGGTGTTGCAAAAAACAATAACCCGTTCATAGCCCTCAGCCTTCAAAATACGGGTTATGGCATCGGTTTTGCCGCTGCCGACCGCTTCCAGGCTGTACTGGAGAATATCGGGCTTATTGTTCACATCCTCGGGCACCGTAACTTCAACGGCATCTCTTTGATAAACCCAGGAAATATCCATAACCTCTCTGGAAATGGTAGCCGAAAGCAGAGCCAGATTCTTTCTTTGGGGCATTAAATCAAGAATATGTGTGACCTCCTTGACAAAACCCATATCCAACATACGGTCCGCTTCGTCCAGAACAACAGTTTCAACGCTGTCCAGGCGGATGGTCCTTCTGCTTAAGTGGTCTCCCAGGCGTCCCGGAGTGGCGACAATAATCTGGGGCTGCTTTTTTAGTGCCTTAATCTGGTTAATGATGGCCTGTCCTCCGTAAATGGAGACAATTCTTACGCCGTGCCTGAACTCTGCCAGAGCCCGAAGCTCGCTGGAAATTTGAAGGGCCAGCTCACGGGTGGGACATAGAATGAGGCCCTGAACCTGATCGAGAGTGGGATCCACATGCTCAATCATAGGAATTCCAAAGGCCAGGGTTTTTCCTGTACCTGTAGGTGCTTTGGCAATGATGTCCTTCCATTCCATAAGATTAGGAATGCAGCCTGCCTGAACAGGTGTTGGTGTTTCAAATTGTTTTTTTTCAAGAGCGCGCAAAAGCTGAGGCGAAAGGCCGAAATCTTTAAATGTAACTTTATTCATACTAATCCTTTTCTATTATTATTTAAATCTAATGTTGCAACAAAAAAACTCTTTAACCTAATTTGGATTCGACTCTCAATGAGCTTCTCCAAAACATTAAAGAGATTCACAGTGAAGAAAAATCCATTGAAGTGTTTGCACAATATATAAAATATAGCATATGGAAGGTTTTTTTGCAAGACACACCGGAGTGTGTCCATAAGTTGGTTTTTTTTATGCACTGGTCCCAGTTTTAATATATGAGCTGAAACCCCCTGGAATAGGAGTATCAAAGGATGCCAAGCGATTCTTACACATAGAAAAGAGTTCCTGTTGCAGCGGCCGGAAGGTTTTACTTCATGGGAAAAAACTGTTAAAATATACAGGAAGACTTTTAAAAGAACAGTGGTGGCAGGCTGAAACCAGACAAGGTTTATTGCCCGCACAATGGATTTCGGTTAATATCCCCTTACTTGTGCGGGATATACAGGCCTTGCCGCAAAATAAGCGGAGGATAAATAGTGAGTTACGTTGAGCAGCTTTATGCATCTGATCCGGTACGGGTTGTATCGGACAGGAAAGCAGACATTCGTTTCTTTGACGGTGCGCTTCCTCATGGAAAAGGAATCTGGAATTACCAGGTAATGCGGGCCAACCGGAACGCTCCTTTGGAAGACTCAAGCATCGGCTTTACCTACAATCACGCACCCATGCTGTGTTACTGGCAGGGAAGGCTCTGGGTTGAATACCTGAGCAACGCCGTAAGTGAACATGTTCCGCCCTCTAACACCCTTTTGTGCTCTTCTGAAGACGGCCTTAACTGGAGTGAGCCAAGGGAGGTTTTTCCGGCCCTTGCTCTGCTACAGGGCGTCTATGACGGGCCGGGAAGCGAATTGCTCAAGCCTGGCGACACGGCCATTATGCACCAGCGTATGGGCTTTTACATATCCAAAGCAGGCCGGATGTATGTCCTGGGATTTTATGGGATATCCCCCAAGCCCCAAATCAGTCCCAATAACGGCTACGGCATCGCGCGGGTCATTCGCCGGGTGCATACCGACGGTTCTTTTTCACCGATTTATGCCATTCGTTATAATGTTCGCGGCGGCTTTACTCCTGAAGCGATTTCCTTTCCCTTTTATGAAGAGGCCGGAGAGGATTTTCGCCTGGACTGTCAGGAGCTTTTGGAAAACCGGCTGGTCATTCGGCAGTGGTGGGAGGAGCAGCGTTTTGACCAAGAGCTGTTTCATAAGGACAGCAGAGAAGCCTTTTGCTGGTACCATGCCTCGGACGGTCAGGTTATAGGCCTTTATAAGCATTCACAGGTAAATATGAGCAAAGACGAAGGGGAAAGCTGGAGCGAATTTCAGACCTGCCATTCCATTGGTACCTCCACTGGGAAAATGTGGGGTCAGCGGACCTCCAACGGACACTACGCACTCATCTACAATCCTTCCCCCGACAGCATGCACCGCTGGCCCCTTGCCATGGCAACCGGTGAGGACGGCTATGCCTACGGCGGCTTGCGGGCTATCACTCCCCATGTTCCGCCCACCCGATATGAGGGCTGGGCTAAAAATCTGGGCCCCCAGTATGTAAGGGGAATCTGCGAGGGCTATCCTCAGCCGCCCGACGGTCATTTGTGGCTGACCTACAGCATGAATAAGGAGGATATCTGGGTTTGCCGTGTTTTTGTTCCGGCTGTATCCGCAGAGGAAGGCAAGCCGGAACAGGAGAAGGGGCTGTCAGCGGATCTGGATCATTGGAATATTTATTCTCCCTTGTGGGCGCCGGTTCGCTTTGAACCGGAGGATGCCTGTCTGATTCTTCGTGACTGGGATCCTTACGATAAAGCCATAGCCGAGAGAGGCTTCACTCCTGCAGCAGTGCTTTCCATGGCTATGGACGTACGGGTATGCAAAGGAGACGGCCTGTTTATCGATTTAAACGATGATCGGGGTGCAATGCCTGTGCGCCTGTGCTTCCGGGAGGACGGCTTTTTATATGCCAAGGCCAATGGTGTCTATCATAAGGCCTGTGCCTATGAGCAAGGTATACGCTACAGGCTGGAGCTTAAAGCGGATTGCGGCCGCCATAATTACACCCTGTCGGTATCAGCCCAGGGGCAAAGCCTGTGGGAAGGCCATTTTCGCTTTTGCTGTGCAGTGGATTGCCTCACCCGGCTGGTCATACAGACCAAGGATCGGGTAAACAGCTACGATCTCGAATCCAACGGCAAGGACGGAAGCATGAAGGATTTGCCGGATGCCGGGAAGCCTTCAAAAGAAAAGGAGCTTCGGCTCTATGAAGTACAAATAACACCGGAAGAAGTTCTTCCGAATGACGTACCGTGCCGATAAGCAAGAAGGGAGAAATCAATGCATTACAAGGATACTGTAAAACCATGGGATAAGGG
>JAEXPO010000003.1 GCA_023446675.1 Bacillota bacterium
GCATTAACCAGGAGGACTCCGGTAAATTGTCCTATTATCAAAAGAAGCAAGGGCAGAATTAAAAAAACGGCGCGCTGCTGTGATTCTTCCATGGTTTGAGCTTTTGCAGAGCCGCTTACAATGAGTGTAATGGACAAAAGGGAAATGGCAGGAGAAACCACCAGCAGGGTAACAAGCCAGCTGATGCCGGGAAGCAGCATGCTGCCTGTTGTCAGAAAAATCTCAATTTCGACGACAATCAGCATTGCAAAAAAGGATGTAAACGAAACGATCATACTTAGAATAAAGGATGCCAATACTTTCGACCGAAAGAGCTGTTTTAACGAAAGGGGACTGTACAATAGGGTTTCCAAGGTTCTCTTTTCTTTTTCACCCACAAAGGAGCTTGCCGCCATGACCGAAGCGGCCATTATGGGGATAATTGTAAAGAAAATCGGCATAACGTTGTTTAGTATAAGCGCTATGACAGTGCGGTCCAGGGTATCCGAGTGTTCACTTAAGGGCAGCAGGTCCAACATCCTTTGTAAATCACTTATTTCCTCCGGGGCGAAATGAAGCGCTAAAATGGAAATAAAAGGCAGGATGATTGTTAATACAAGAGGAACGATAATTAAGACGGGAAATAAGCGCTTATTGGAGGTTATGCTTTGCAGATCCTTTTTAATTACAGCCATTTGCATTGTGTTTATCATTTTTTCCTCCATTCTTTCCACGCTTTTGCAGCAAAGAAAAATAAATTTCCTCCAGGGACAGTCTGCGGGCCGATACATGGTAGATACTGCCCCCACTATCGACAATATGCTTGATTAATGGGGGGATTTCTTCTTCTGACTGTACATTCATTTCATACTGCTGCTCTCCGGTTTTGGTTGACGGCATATCCTTGGGGATGCGGTCAGCTTTAATAGTAACAGTTATTCCTGAACTAACCAGGGAACGGAGCTTCTCGATACTTCCCGCTGCAAGCAGAACTCCGTCGTCAATCAGTCCGTAGGAATTGCATATCTCCTGAGCGTAGCGCAATTGATGGGTACACAAAAAGATGGTTGTTCCCTCGTTTTGTGCAAGGCTCTTAATCATGTTATTCACTCTTAGCACACTTTCGGGATCGAGCCCGGAGGTGGGTTCATCCAAAAACAGAATTTTAGGACGATGAACCATTGCCCGTGCCAACGAGAGCCGCTGGCGCATTCCCGTAGAATAAGCTTCCAGCTTCCGGTCCTTTGCATCGGTGAGGTCCAATTGTTCCAATAAGAACATTGCACGGCTATTACTCTCCGTGAGGCTTACTCCAAACAGTGTGCCATAAAAAACAAGGTTTTCAAGCCCGGTCATGGTATCATACATTTGTGCATGCTCTGTTACGACACCGGAAAAGGAATGGATTTGTTCAGGGTTTTTTGAAGGGTCAATATCAAAAACCCTGCAATTTCCTTCTGTTGGGGTTAATATGCCATTAAGCAGCTTGACGGCAGTTGTTTTTCCCGCCCCATTAGGGCCTAAAAATCCAAAAACCTCGCCTTGATTCAAGGCAAAGCTTATATTATTCACTGCCTTTTTGCCTCCGGTATAGGCTTTAGCCAGATTATCAGCTAAGACGGCGTTCATACTATTCCTCCCTTTCTCCGAAACGACTTATCTTATATTCTGCTTATCCTTGTTAAAGCTTTAACATTTTTTAACACAGATGCTTCAGATGCTACGATAGTGCCTCATATAAAATTTTAACGGGAGTGAGAAAATCAAACAATGGATTCATGGTTAGCTTTTCTCAATAAAATTAACCTGTGGGAAACATTTCCCGGCCCGGCACAGTGCTCACAGGACAGGAAGGTGGATGAGAGGTCCTTCAGACAGAGTCTGACGCTCCTGATGCCATTGTATTTTACGACGGAAGCAAGGGGCTATTGTATGGGAATTTAATTTTATAGAAATACATAAAAATTCATAGAAAAAGGGACTGCTGCAATTTTACATTGCAACAGTCCCTTTTGTTCCTATAACACATCAGCGGTTTACGAGATCCTTCAAAGCCTTTCCTGGTTTAAATACAGGAGCCTTGGAAGCCGGAATGGTGATGGCCTCCTTGGTTTGAGGATTGCGTCCTTTTCTGGCTGCGCGATTTTTGGTTTCAAAAGTTCCGAATCCGACAAGAACTACCTTTTCGCCAGTGGCCAGTGTTTCTTCAACAACGGAAACGAGGGCGTCAATAGCGGCCTCGCTATCTTTCTTTGTTAGCCCGGATTGCTGTGCTACAGCATTTACAAGATCGGCCTTATTCATTGAGATTACCTCCCGCACTGAAATTTCGTCCTCATTGTACAACGGCCTATGGCACAAAGTCAAGCATTCATGCGTGTTTCCCAAAAAAATCGCTTTTAATTTGCCTAAAGAAGCAAAAAATAATATAATACACTCAGAATCGGATAAAATAGTACATCCGTATAGCCCAAACCGTTATAAATGTGACAGGGAGTGCGCCGAATTAAGGTGTAAGTGCGATTTTAGCGATTCTTAAGAATAAGCTTATAACAGGTCGTATCTTTTTAAGGCCGGGACTCATAAGAGGCGGTCACCCATGACTTGCAGGCGAATACAGTATAGGAGATCGTTTTTTTGTACCCGAGCCTTGGCGATGGACCATGCGGGGGATGAAAAGTGGCTGGAGTGTACTTTTTTATACCCAGGGATAAGTTGAATAACGCCGTTGAGTGCGGGATTAAGCTTTCCGAGTATTATCGGCGGGAGCTGGAGCTGGCACCGGGGGAAGGCAGCCGAAGGGCGCTGAAAGCCTGCCTGAATCCAAGAGACGACGAGTCCAGAATGAAGGACCCCTCTTATGCCTGTCTTCGTCTTAATGTGGATCCGGCATACTGTCGGGTAGGTGACGGCGCGCTCTACCGTATGGGAAGGACTAACCCTCTCTTTCATACCAGGTATCTTTCCAGGCTTATTCCTCTGTCCGACTATCGTTTTGGAACCTTTCGCCAGCCGGAGTGCCTTGTCTTTACCTCCATTCTCCCCGAGAGTATTGAAACCATGGGCAAGGTAATGGATATACCTGTTTTATACGAAAGCTCAGAGGCCCTTTATTTATCCAATGCCATTGAAAAACAAAGCGAAAACGGAGATGGGGGAAACCTTCTTCTTTATGCGTTTTGCTATTACATGGAGAAACAGGGCGTCATGACAAAATACGAGGACAAATCGGCTGCCTTGTCTCTTTTTATGGATAAGGC
>JAEXPO010000069.1 GCA_023446675.1 Bacillota bacterium
GGCTTGGATGGCTTCACCCAGGCCGAAGCGCACACCCACAAGGCCCTTAAGCTCCAAAGCGCAGTTTTCAATAAGACAGCTGCAGTCGGTGAACACGCTTTCTCCCTTTGAGACAGTGTATTTGCTGCAATTATCCGACAAAAGCCTGAACTCCGCAGGTGGGAGGGGTGCTGTATCGGTTGGAGCCTCCCTGTCCTCCATGGGGTAAAGACCCGACTTCATTTCCTCCAGGTGCTTATGGAAGCAAGCGGCTTCCTTTTCGTATTCAGGCAGGCAATGGCTCCAATGGCCAAAGGTGCTGCCGTCGGGAAAAGGAATTTTACGCTGGGGTGTCTGCATGCTGTTGGCGTAAAAGTAGGTGGACTCCGTCAAATGTGAAAGCTTGCGATACCAGTCAAGGCTTGCCTCCATAAGCGGCACCGCCTCCTCCAGATGGCTCAGGGGGCCTTTCAGGCCTTCATCCATGGTATGCTTATAGCTGAGAATTTTAACGGCTGCCTGTATTTTAGCGGTATAGGAAAAAGCCAGAGCGTAAAGGGCTTCAAGGTCTGTTGTGATTTTTTCCAGCTCGGCCTGATTTTTTAAGGCCTTTCCATGGGCCAGCCGAATTTTGGTGAAGGCGTTTACCGCGTAATACTCAACGCTTTGTACCATATCCAAAGGCGTTTCACCCAAGTGGGGTTCACCCTTAAGCTCCTTTAAGACATAATCGTCAAGCTGCTCCCCGCAAACAGCCACCGAATTCCAAAGCTCCAGATTGGGCCTGTAGCGCTTTACATTGGTAAGCTGGCTCATGGTCATGCCAAGGCTCATAGTCTGCCGGTTGCCTTCTGTAATACCCACTCTCTGAAGGATCCTGGGCGCGATTTCACCTGCGCTTTCAAGGGCATCAAGGATTTGCTCGCCTGTGCACCGGTCGCAGTCAAAGTGCTCCGCCAGTACCCCGGTCCAGTAAAAACGCTCCTGAACAGGATCTCTGTCAGGGTTCCAGGCGTAGCGGAACCAGGCGCTGTACCAGAGCCAGTCCCGGTCAAGCTGCTTTAAGCGGGGCTCTGCTTTATCGGGGGAATAGGGCCAGTCCCAGTAAAACAGAGGATATAAATGAAGCCCGTTTCCCCCCAGCCGGTATTTGGCGGCCTGAACGCATTTTTGGATAAAAGCGGGGGAACCGTAACGGAAAGGCTCGAGATTTGCCAGAATATGTACATTAAGGATATGGTTTTCGCAAAGACCGCTTAAGCTCCCATGGATTTCCTGCCACCGTCCTCTGGGCAAAAAGGTAGTCAGGCTTTCGCCGTTATATTTCCACATGGTATGAATATTTTTGTACAGCTTGACGGCCTCGGTCATAACGGCCTTGGGGTCGCAGTCGTGTCCCCTTAAAATAATGGGAGGCTCCTCTTTCAAGCCTGCCAGCGCCATGCCGTCCTTAATGCCGGGTATAATGGTATGAATAAACCAGTCGGTTTTGTTTTGGTTGCCCCGGAGTGCTTCTCCCAGGCAGACCATCACACCGATATTGGGATAGTCCTTCACAAACTGAGCCAGGGTTTTGCGCGTATAGTCGGAAACCACAGGATGAATGCTGCTTTGAAGAAGATCCAGCCCATGTGCCTGAGCAAAGGGGTAGGGGATGTGGATATTGTAAAACTTAAGAACAACCCAAATACCCCTGCGGTCGCATTCCTCAGTAAGCCAGAGAAAGACTCTGCGGTTTTCTGTCAGCTCCTCCTCCGTTACCTCCAGAGCTTCCGGATAGCCGGGAACCTTCACAAGAGACGAAAAGGGATGCCCGCTCCATATGTAAAGCACATTGCAGCGCTCCTTCACCATAAGGTCCAGAAGCTCCTGCCAGTGATCCTTGTCATAAAACCAGGGAAACCGGGAGGGGGTTATGGGATATTCGTAAGTAAGCCTAGGCGGCTCAACTTTTGTCTTTTGAAGCCCTATGGCAGGTCCTCTTAATTTAAATACCGGACTATCACCGAAGGCCAGATTGCGGGGAATACCCTTGTGCCGGTCAATCCTTTCCGCCAGCTCGAGGGCGCCGTAAAGAGCCCCTGTGAAGCTGCCTCCGGAGACAACAGTCAAACGGCCGCAGAGGGATGAAAGATAAAAGCCCTCTTTTTCCGGCGCAACCGTGTGATAGAGAAGAAGATCCTGCTCCTCCATGCGCTTAAGCCACGGATTGTGGTCACGGCTGCCCACATAAATCTTCTCGTCCTCAAGGGATCTTATATCATCAGGAAGCTTTTTTTCTTCCATTCGGATAACGGAGTAACCAGCCCCCACAAGGCTTTTTTCCAGAACCTCCAGCCCGTAAAGAATGCGCTTGTTACCTGTTTCCTCCAGGATAAGGCATACGTTTTTCACAGCTTCACCTCCTTTAATTGAGATTAATCCCCCGCCGCCTGAGAATTTCGGACACTCTGACCACTTTTCCTGAGGCCATGGATTCCTCCGTGGCCTCCATGACGGCCAGGGTTCTGAGGCCCTCCTTCAAATCGGGCTTCGGGGTGAGGTTTTGAATAATACAGCGGCCAAAATAGTCGATATAGTTCTGGTATTCTCCTGCGTGGTGAGTTTCATTTTCAAACCTGAAATAGTAATGGTGTTTGTCCTCATAGGTTTCGAGCCTTGCCGTCTTTTCTCTGGGAGGAAAATTGGAGTAATATTTAAGCTTGGGATAGCCGCCCCTGCTTATCCCCTCGGTGCCTCTCAGGGTACAGCTTATGGACTGCTCCACGGCGCTTCCCAGGGCTGGCGTTGCGTAGGCTCCGCTTACGGAGGCAAATTTGCCGTCCGGGGTTTTAAATATGAATTTCATGGTGTCGGGTACGGTCATGCCCAAAACGGCAGTGTTTTTGCTCACCAGGCCCTGGCCGTAAACCTCCTCTACATTGGGAAGATACCAGAGCGCCAGATCCACGGCATGGATCATGAAATTGTACAGCCAGGAAAAGCCCTCGTTATGGCTCCAGTCACGCTCCAAAAACCATCTTGAATCGCTGATGTAATGGGTCTCCACCACTGTCAGCTCACCGTGCCTGCCTGCTTCATAATCCTCTCTCTGGCGCATTAAAGGCTCGAAAAAACGTGAGCTCTGGCCCACAAAAACAAGCTTGCCCGTCCGTTTTTGGGCCTCCAGCAATTCATTGGCCTTATCCAGGTTTACCATGAGGGGCTTGGTGCACAAGACATGCTTTCCTGCCTCCAGAGCCTGAAGGATATGCTCCGCGTGGAGCTGATCAGGGGTATAAATGCTGATGGCGTCTATATTGGGATCCTTCAGGAGATCATCATAACGGGTGGTGTATCTGGGAAAGTTAAATTCTTCACAACGAGCTCTGCAAAGCTCTTCCTTCAAGTCGCAAATGTTGCCAAGCTCCCACAGGCTGCTGTTCAGCGCAGCTGAAAGGATGCTTCTTCCCTCCCCGAGTCCTAAAACGCCCAGTGCAATCTTTTTGTTCATAATCACTACCATTTCCGAATATACTTCTAAGCAATTCATTCATTTTATTGGAACTGTAGTTGTGTTAGACCTAACTCAATTCCTTTTCTTGTCGTATATTCATCATAACAGCAGGATATGGGCCTTTACTTGCAGACTATTTTAAAGAACTTGAACTATATTTTGATTTTTTACGATAAGCGCTGGGTGCCGCACCCACTATCCGCTTAAAAATACGGTTGAAATAGGACACGCTGTTGAAGCCTGAATCCAGCGATATGTCCGTAATAGGAAGTGAGGTTGTTTTAAGCAGCATGCAGGCATGGTTGATTCGGACCTGCTCGATATACTCAAAAACATTGATTTTCATGACATCCTTGAAATAGGTGGAAAGATAGGTTTTGTTCATGAGTGCTTTTTCCGCAAGGCCTTCAAGGGTGAGGGGGTCGCTGAAATGTGCGTTAATGTATTCCACAAGGGTTCGGATGCGTTCGTAGGATTTTCGGAAGGCCTGAACATCCTCTCCAAGCTCGTGGTTATGGAGGTAATAGCGGTAGGAGAGGGCCAGGAAGAGCATGAGCGTGGCCCTTATAATGAGCTGCCAGCCATCGTTTTTAAGGGAATACTCCTCATAGATTTGACTGAAGCAGGTACAAAGCCGGGTGTAATTGTCATCCTCTCTGCGGATTCGGTTAGAAAAGCTGGTGCCCCTGTGGAAGAAGGGCTTTAAATGATTGTATTCTTCAGGATTTTCCCATACAAACTTGGGATCGAAGACTATAACCAGCATGGTCAGCTCCCCGTTATGAACGGCAATGTGCTTTTCAGAGTTGTTGATAATGAAGATGTCCCCCTCCTGAATAGGATAGGTTTTGTCTTCTATGACAT
>JAEXPO010000099.1 GCA_023446675.1 Bacillota bacterium
GTAGGTGCCTATCATAATAACCAGGGCATACTGCAGCATGCAGATAACGTCGGTTCCGGCCCAGAAATTGGCCATCAGCCGTACAATTTTTAGATTCAGCTCTTTGAAGGTTTTATTCTTTTCATCAAATTTGTCCATCTCGAATTTTTGAGCTCCAAAGGCCTTAACCACTCTTACGCCGGTTAAGTTTTCCTGGAGCGCAGAGGACATGACACCTTCAGCCTCATCCGTCTTTAAAAAGATCTTCATCATATCAATAAAGAACCGGATGGAGATCAAAAAGACAAAGGGGATCAAAATAACAGCCATAAGCGTATATTTACTGTTTATGGAAAGCATGATGGACAGGGCGACAACAACCTGCATGAGAATCTGAGCCGCTTCCACCGACTGCCCCGACACAAAGTTCTGCACCGTTTCCAAATCCGATGTACAGCGCTGTATAATGTCACCGGTCTGGGCCTTCACATGGTAATCAAAGGGCAGGTGCTCCAGATGGTTGTAAAGCTTTTCTCTTATCCGCTTGCCTGCCGTCTGTGCGGTGAGGGCCGAAAGCTTGCCCTTGAGGAACATGAAAACACCCTGAAACAAGGTTATACAAACCAGGACAACAAGGATAATCCAAAGATTGCTCCGTATGTTCTCAATTCCTCCGATGCCTTCAACAAAGCTCACTGCAAAGCCGGGCAGGCTGAGAGGCTCCGAACCGATAACTGAATCAATGGTTGTTTTAATGATTAACGGAATTGTCGCCGTAAACAAGGTAAGTAATAATACGGAAATAACCGTAAAGAGGTAGGTTTTCCTGCTTCCCTGCAAAAAGTTCATAAGCAGCTTGAATTTTTTCATAAAGACGAGAGACTCCTTTCCGTGGTGGCTCCGACTAACCGCGTCGATCCTTGCTGCACAGCAGTCAAACGTATCCACAGCGAAAAGCGTTGTCTATAAAGTACACCGTTTTCAGGAATGAATGCAAAAAACTGCCAGGCATAGACTTATGCGCGACTACGAATGTTAAATACCAGGCTTATAAGAGCTTCAGAAATTATTGCTGCGGGGTGCAACCCCAAGGAGAACGGTATGGCCGGCCGCAGCATGTCTAAACCTGCTATTAAATTCGAATCCCACATTACTGCCATTAAACAGACTTATCATCATGCGACCTCCTTCCAAATGTGTTAGTTGATGTGCATAAAACATAATATACCACATTTTATTAAAAATCAATTGCTTTAAGTGATGTAATCTAATTTTAATATTATATAGAGCTACTTCTAATTACTTATTAAATATCAATCTTAATACCGCTTTATAAGCGGCTTTGAAAGGGCTATAAATTCTTATCTGCATCCTCCATAAATTGTGCAATGGCCTGTCTTACCCGTAATTTGTCCCGATCATGCTGGAGCTCATGACGGTTTTGAGGCCACTCCCTGTAGATGCATTCTTCCTGTGCCAAAAGGGCCAGCTTACGGCTTCCCTCCACTAAACAAATACGGTCATCCGTACCGTGAAAAAGCAGAAAGCGGCCTCTTTTTTCCCTGCCCCGGCGGAGTATCTCATTGGCCGAATCCCAACATTCTACGGCTGTTTGAAGTGAAATTGAGGAATGCAAAAGGGAATCCTCCCGGTAAAGGCTTATTTCTTCAGGAACACTGGTTACGGCATTTAAGTTAAGGGGGCTTCGTATGATTATATCCGGCTTAAAGTGAGCAAGCCCCTTCAACAGCTTCTCTGTGGATCTGGATACAGGCCTTTTCAGCATGAGCCAGGGAGAGGTGACAATATATCCGTCAGGACGTATTTTCCCCAAGAGCCGATGGGATAAAACCAGTGTTCCACCCATACTGTGACCGTAAAGGAAAAGGGGCCGGCCCGGATATTGAGCTGAGGCTGCTTCCATTAGGCCTTCAATGTACTTTAGCAAAAGGGCTCTGTCTCCCATATGCCCTCTTTTTCCAGGCGATCGCCCATGGCCGGGCAGGTCCATGGAGAAGGTGGCTGTACCCTGAGAAGCAAAAAAGGAGGCATACTCTATAAAACGCAGAGCATGCTCTCCAAGACCGTGTACAAGCACGGCAACCGCCTTGGTTTCACCCAGAGGCAGCCATTTATAAGCTGCCAGGTGTAACTTATCTGATCCTTCAAAAGACCAGGTTTCAAAACGGCAGGCGTTATTTGAATTTTTTCCCTCCCACTTCATTGCCATCGTCTTTCTCACCATCATCATTCAAAATAGAACTTTTTATATGTACAGATCAAAGGCAAGTCTCCTAAGATTCAGTCAGGAGGCCTGCCATATAAATTTTATACCCACTAGATAAAAAAAGGGAGGCCCCTCATCAGAGAAGCCTGCCCGTTTTAGCTATAAATTAATCCTGTCGAAGGGCTTTCATAACGCTTAAGCGCATGGCCCTGGTTGAAGGCATGAGTCCCGCAAGCAAGCTTGCAAAGGTGGAAAAGGTAAACGCTGCCAGTGCAAGCCAAAAGGGAATATAGGAGGAATCCAGCTTTTGCTCACCTTCGGGTGTCCATATGACAGACCCGCCCACACTGACATTAAACCGATTTAAGAGATAGGAAGCCAACAAGCTTAACAAGACGCCGCAAACGCCTCCGAATATGCCTATCCAGCCCGCCTCAAGCATGAAAAGCCGCCGGATATCTCCTAACCTTGCGCCGATAACCTTTATTATACCAATTTCCCGCGTTCTTTCATAGATGGACATATACATGGTATTGGCAATACCGATAGCGGCGATGATAAACGCCATTACCCCGATGCCTCCAAGAATTTGTCTCAGGCCGGCATATTGGGCCTTCATATCCTCCAGCATCTGAATAGGACTATAGGTGTTATACCCATAGGTCTGTATCTGCTCCATCACAGACACCACATCGTCAATGCTTTTTACCTTTACGATGGCCTGGTTATAGCCTGTTGACTGGCCGCTGCCCGATGAGCTTGAGCTGTAACTTGAGGAGTAGGACCAGGAGCTGCCGCCATTCTGCTTATTATACTTTTCCATTTCCTTTTGATACTTCTTTACCGTTTCGATAGGCATGATAACGGACCAATCATAGTTTCCGCCGCTCTGAGTCATAACGCCTACCACATCCACATTTACCGGCTTTACCTTCTTGGTGCTTCCCGTGCTGCTTGAGGAGGAAGATTGACCGTAGGACATATCCCAGCTTAGGGTTACCTTTTCTTCCATGAGATTAAAGCCTTCGGGAGCCGGATCCCAGCGTCTGGATTTAGGATTGTAAAGCTGTTGGGCTACATAGCCTCCAGCCACCATCTGATCCGTATCCCCCTCCTGGAGGCCTCTTCCCTCACCTATTGGAATGTCCAGCATGCTGAACATTTCGCTTTTTATGCCTATCACGTTTGCCCAGCCGTAATATTTATCCGCACCCATTTTAAGACTGATATTGAGTATGGGCGTGGCCCCCTGAACCCCTTCAATCTTTGCGAGCTCGGCGATCATATTATCGTCAAGAGTAGGAATATCCTTACCCTCGGGGGTTTTACCGCCCTCACTGTAATTATAAACCTGAATCTGCATGATATTGCCCATTTGATTGAGCTGGGCCAGGAAGTTCCTGTCCATGGCAAGACCCAGGGAGAGCATAATCACAATAGCGCAGGTACCTATCATAACGCCCATTATGGTCAGTATGGAGCGAAGCTTGTGACGCCAAAGGTTTTTTATGCTCAGAAGGAGTGTATCCAAAAATTTCATTAGAACTCAAACTCCTTGCTCTTTTTGCGTTTTTTCACTACCAGAACCACAGTGACTGCGGCTCCTGCCACAACAACGCCCAGGATAATGTAGAACCAGATACTTGTGAAGAAGCCGCCTGTCTTGGTTTCTTCTCCCGGCATGGGTTTACCACCGTCCACAGGAAAGCCCGGTTCTTCAGGATAGGTCATTTCCATGGCGTTAAAGGAGAAATCCTCCACCAGCTCCTGGGCTTCTCCGCTGGAATTTTCATACTGAATTTTTATTCTTCCGGAGGTTTGACCTGCCATAAGAGGTGTGATATTCAGCTCATAATACTCGTTCCTGCCGGATTCGAAATTACCAAGGTATGTGCTTTTAGGCTGTGCATCAAAATTTTCACCTTCAACAGCAACTTTTACATTGTACAGATCCGTTTTACCCAGGTTATACATTTCAAAATAGACATAAATGGGCTGACCGACAAATACGCCGTCGGTAGGAATACTTATTTCCGAGGTTTCAAACCGTGAAGGCTGGTATACGGGTATACCTATCAGTTCATCGGCCTTGTATACATTACCTGCCTCGTCCTCATATTCAAAGGATATGGTCACGGTATAGGTTTTGTTCTTGGCATCGGGAATGGTGTACAGGGTAAGATCCCAGTCCGCCGTACCCTTTGGCTTGATTTCATCAATATAGACCGTATTACTTCCGTCTACAGGGCTGAAAACATTACCTGATTCATCCGCACTGGCCACAACGGTAAAGCTGCCCTTAATGTTCTTAATGGACTTGATGGCATGGGTATTCAGAAATTCCAGATGCAGGTCAAAGTTTTCCGCAGCCTTCACCAGAGTGGGAGTGGCGGCATAGCTCTTTACAATGATTTTAGGTACGTTTTTGCTGCCGTCGGGATCGTCGGACTTTACTTCTGCGTCAATAAACACCGACAAGGCCTGGGACAGAGGAGTGGTGGTGGTGCCGTCCACAGATTCAAGCTTTACGGTTACGGGAACACTGCCTCTAACTGCGTCCGGATTGGCCTGGAAACGGTAGGTTACCGTCTTTTCCTCACCGGCTTTCATAGCAGGAATGATGAACAGGTTCTGAGAAACGGTAAGAAGACCTGTTCCTGCTTCTGCGGAGGCTTTAAGATCCTTTGTATCGATAGTGCCGCTGTTTTTGATCTTGAGGGTGACTTCAAAGGAGTCTCCGGGAACGACAGTCGTTTTAGAAGCGCTTAATGACACAATTTCAATAAGAGAGGTACTTGAAGCCTCCCCTACCACGGAAACCCAATACTGCTGCTCCTCGGATCTTTTATCCCCGCCCCGCTCGTCATAGTACTCTATTTTAAAGGTTACAGGGTAGCTGGCTGTTTTAAGAGCAGCCGACGATTTAAGATTAAACGAAAGCTTCTGATTGCTTAAGGGCTCCAGCTTGACAATATCGTACAGGCCAACACCGGATTCCATCATAAAGGTTTCCTGGCCCAGGCCTGTCAGGGTTACCTTAACATCCCTTGCATACAGATCACCTAGATTTGACAGAAGAACAGGCAGCGTAAAGCTTGAACCGGCGGCTACGGAAACAGCCTTGGTACCATCCTGGCTTATTTGGAGCTTACTTCCCGCGTAGGTTCCTTCAATTTTGAGCCTTATGGTGAAAACCTTGGTTTCTTCCACATTGGCCCCATTTTTATAGGTCAGCTCAAAGCTATAGGGGTAAATACCGCCTACAGCGTACTTATCCACATCCACAGCCACCTCAACTGTAGAGGCAGCCGCCACGTTAATGAGGTTTACCGGCATGAAGGTTATCACATTGGATTTTAAAAAGTAATCCGAAGTTTTTGCAGAATCG
This sequence comes from Bacillota bacterium, assembly GCA_023446675.1. Taxonomy (GTDB): domain Bacteria; phylum Bacillota; class Clostridia; order DSM-8532; family DSM-8532; genus DTU059. Next base: position 5,595 of record JAEXPO010000099.1, read on the forward strand.
TTATGTATGGGTTTGAAAAAAATGTTCCTGGCATAAGTG
>JAEXPO010000011.1 GCA_023446675.1 Bacillota bacterium
GCAGCATAACCCAGCCGTCAATTTCCCAGCCGTCGGTGTCGGTAAAGGTGTGGTGCTGGGGAACAACAGGGGGATGCTCCCTGAGAAAGGCTTCGTTAAAGCTGCTTAAGGAGCTGCAATTGCCTTGGGACAGGTCATAAAGCTCCTGTAATTGCTGGTCCAGTAAGGCCACAGCCTGTATGGAGGAACCGGCAATATCAAAAAAGTCGAAGGAACCGGCATCCGGTGAAAGCCTCTCCAGCTGCAAAGCAGTTAAATCCAGCCTGAAAAGGCTGCAGAAATATCCCTGTGTGGAAACAAAATAGACGGCGTCGTCCTTTACGACGAAGGTTTTGCCGCCGCCCAGGCGGCTGTCCGTTCCAACAGGCGCGCCAACGGTATAATCGTAAGTATAAAGAAGCGTTTCCTCACCGCCTGATCGGGGAACGGTATAGAAATCATGGTTTTGATTAATGCCGAACTGCTCGCCCTGGGTCCCGGTAAAAAGGATAAAGTCGCCGTAATAGTCAAACCGGCCAATATCGTATTTGGAATCGAGGAGCTTTTTAATTTCCAGAGTCCGGAGATTTGTCTCGTAAAGAATATCCCTCTGGCGAAAATCAGGCTGTACATCCTTCACGGTGTAGGCGGCATAGTTGCGATCAGGTGAAAGGTGAAGCCCTGTTATATCCTCATCGGGACCGGTTAAGGGCAAAAAAGCCTGATTCTTCTCGGTCAGAAGAAAGAGCCGGGTTCGAAGTCCGTTAATATAGCCTTGTCCGTTGGACCAGTAGGGCAGCTCGTCAATGAAAAGATAATCCTTCTCTTCTTTGCGCCGGGTAAGGGCTTCTTCACGTTCAGCGGCAATAGGGGAGATAAGGCCTGGAAACCTGGAATCGTACTCGGCCATTGCCAGATACCTTCCGTTTCCAAGGGGCTCCACATCCTTTATGGCAAGAGGCCAGGAAAAGGCCTCAACGGCTTCCCCTCCGGATACCCGGATACGGTAGAAGGAGGTCAGCGCCTCGCCCTTTTCCCTGGCCTTTTTGGCAGAGGCCGAACGCGCCGCGCTGAATAGAAGGGTATCGTCATCCTCCCAGAAAAACAATGCGTCCGAACCTGTCTCTGCCATGCGGAGCATGCCACGTGCGGGATCCTGTACCCACAGTACCTTGGTATAGCCGTTTTCTCCGTTTGCCTGAGCCACAATGAGTGCGGACCGTACGCCCCCGGGAGAAAAACGGAGCCGGGACATAAATTTATAGTTTTTAAAATCGGAAAGTTGGAGTGTTTTCAAATCAGTGTCCTCCCGTTTACTGTTGATAATATTAAATATGAGCTTTGACTAACTTTATAATAGGCAGTCTGTATTTTTCATGTCAACAGTTTTCGGAAATTAACGGGATTTCTCCCTTGAATGATTCGGTTTAAATTACCTCCAGCTTGAACGATTCTGCTTAATTTATTTCCAGCTTGATGGATTCCGATAAAATCCATGTCCCTTGCTCTATTTCCTCTAAATTTCGACTAAGCAGAGCTTGAATTAATAGGTTATCCCGTAAGCCAGCATGGCCTCTGCCATTCTGAGGAAGCCTGCGGTATTGGCCCCAAGAACCAAATTGCCTTCATCGCCGTAGGTTCCGGAGGCTTCATAGACATTTTTGAAAATGGCCTGCATAATGGTTTTTAGCTGGCTGTCCACTTCCTCAAAGCTCCAGGCCCGGCGCATGCTGTTCTGAGACATTTCAAGCCCTGAAACCGCAACACCTCCGGCGTTAGCCGCTTTTCCGGGGGCATAGAGAATATGCTCCCTTGCAAATAAGGCAACCGCTTCGGGAGTGGAGGGCATGTTTGCGCCTTCGGCCACCAAAAAGCAGCCGTTTGCGGCAAGAGAGGAAGCGCCGGCTTCGTCAAGCTCGTTTTGGGTTGCGCAGGGGAGAGCGATTTGGCACGGAATGGACCAAATGCCTTTGCAGCCCTCGGTATACCTTGCTTCGGGGTGGAAAAGGACATAGTCCTTAATTCTCTTCTTTTCAATTTCCTTTAAACGCTTAACCGTATCTAGGCAGATGCCATCCTCGTGATATATGTAGCCGTCGGAATCGCTTAAGGCCACTACGGTTGCACCAAGCTCCAGAGCCTTTTGCGCAGCGTAGACAGCCACATTTCCCGAACCGGAAATGACAACCCTCTTGCCCGCAAAGGTTTCACCCTTTGTTTTCAGCATTTCCTCCACAAAATAGCATAAGCCGTAGCCGGTGGCCTCTTTGCGCCCCAGACTGCCGCCATAGCCGATGCCCTTGCCGGTTAAAACACCTGTGTGCTCATTGTTCAGCCTTTTATACTGACCATAAAGATAGCCTATCTCCCTGGCTCCGACACCAATATCTCCGGCGGGAACATCCACATCCGCACCGATATGCTTTGACAGCTCCGTCATGAAGCTCTGGCAGAAGCGCATGATTTCACCGTCGGATTTTCCCTTCGGATCAAAATCACTGCCGCCCTTGGCTCCTCCCATGGGCAGTCCTGTGAGAGCGTTTTTCAAAACCTGCTCAAAGGCCAGAAATTTCATGATGCTGTAATTTACTGACGGATGGAGGCGCAGGCCGCCCTTGTAAGGCCCCAGGGCACTGTTGAACTGGACGCGGTAGCCGCGGTTTACATGTACTTTCCCTGAATCGTCCACCCAGGATACCCGAAAAATAATACTGCGCTCAGGTTCCACCATCCGTTCAAAGATGCCTGCCTCAACCAGGTCGGGTCTTTTTTGTGCCACAGGCTCAAGAGATTCCAGTACCTCTCTTGCTGCCTGAAGAAATTCGGATTCCCCAGGATTACGCATGGCCAGGCCTGCCAGAATAGACTGAAAATACGCTGTCTTTATGGACATCATTTCTTTCCCCCTGAAATTAAAATAATAATAAATTGCTTTGACTAGATTATACAGTATGCAGGAAGCAGATGCCAGCAATATGAAATTTATTAAGCTATATGATTCATAAATATCTAGCTATATGCATTTGTTCATGCATAAAACTTAAAAGATTAACAAGAAACACACTGAAACACCTTGAAACTTAAAAAATTTTTTGAGGCATTGCGCAAATCTCTTTCAAAAATATGCAATGTTGAATAAATAATAATTCATAAAAGTACGATTGAGTGACTTGCTTCTCAGAGGAGCAACCTGTGAAAAAAGGCCCAGGAGATAATTTAGCGATTATCTCCTGGGCCTTTTTTGGTAGCTTTAAGGGCTTACACCTTGCTGTAACGGTGAAGCTCCCTGTACCTGGAGGGAGAAAGCCCTTCCTCGCCTTTAAAGCATTTGGCAAAATAGTAGGGATCACCAAACCCGGCACGAAGACCTATGTCTGTGATGGGAATATCCGACGTGGCCAGCCATTTTTTCGCAAGGTGCATCCGG
>JAEXPO010000135.1 GCA_023446675.1 Bacillota bacterium
ATACGGAAGCACTGGAAAACCATATTCGTAAGCGGAATCTGGATTCCATGGGGCAGTATCTTGAATCGGGCCAGAGGGAGCGGTATTTTGATGCCCTCACAGCATTAACCGAGCCCCTGAAGGCTATAAGAAGCAGAAACAGCAGTATAGCACAGGAGGCTTATTATAAGGTGGCGTTAAGCCTTATCTCCTACATAAACCGCTGGAGGCTGACGGATAAAATAGCCTTTCGAATTGCCCAAAACAGACTTATGCGCATCGACAAGCATGAAACCTGGAATGATGCCGTTAACTACCTTCATGAGCTCTCCCATATTCTGTTTGAGCTGCAAACCGAGGAGCAAAAGAAGAGGGCGGATAACGCCGTTATTTATATTCAAAGCTTTATTGAGGACCATCTGAATGAAGACCTGTCCCTGGTAAGACTGGCTGAACAGGTGTATTTAAATCCATCCTATCTTTCCCGGCTGTATAAGCAAATGACAGGAATAAACCTGTCCGAGTTCATCGATTCCGCCCGCGTTAAGAAAGCTTCCCAGCTCTTGCAGAAGGAAAACGTCAAGATTCATGAGGTTGCACGGGGCGTAGGCTATGAAACGGCAGCCTCCTTTACCCGATTTTTCAGGAAGGCCGCAGGCTGTACCCCCCAGGAATATCATGAAATGGCTTTGTCGGGTAAACACATGACAACAAAGTAAATATTGGATAAAAGAAGGACTGCTAAAGAAGTAAAGTCGGTAAACAACGGACAACGAAGTAAAAACATGTGTCTGGCAATGAGGAAATCCTCCTTTTATAATTTGTTATGAGGCCTCGTTTATCAAAAGTATAGGGGGAAGCCAAATGAAGTTTCATTTCATAAAAAAGGCTCTTGCGCTGACGGCAGCTGCTTCTTTGTTGATGACACTCCTGTCGGCCTGCGGGAAAGAGAATCCCGCCAATTCCGCAAGTTCACCCACAGCAACCGCAAGCAGTACACCGACAGCGTCAGTCAGCGGCACACAGGCTGACAACAAGGATCCCTTCGGGAAATACGATCCCGCCATAGACATTTCCTTTGTCCGTTCCATTGATGATGACCTTTCCTCCAATATCCTGCCAAAGACACCCGGCGAAACCATGGAGGATAACCGCTGGCTGACACTGTACAAGGACCAGCTTGGTATTGCAATTACCTATGACTGGACTGTAAAAGGCGGTTATACGCAGGACGCCTATGTACAGAAAATTAATGTTACTCTGGCATCAGGCGAACTGCCGGATGTTTCCATCGTGGACGCGTCACAGCTTAAGCAGCTTGCCGACTCGGGCATGATCGAGGAAATGACCCAATACTACGAGGATTATGCTTCACCCCTGACCAAGGATGTCTATACCCAGGAAGGCCCGGGCGTATTGGATTCCGCCACCTTTGACGGTAAGCTCATGGCTATACCCCAGGCGGAAGCCTCTATTGAAAGCGCTCAATTCCTGTGGCTTCGGGCAGACTGGCTTAAAAAGCTGGGGCTTGAGCCTCCAAAAACAATGAGTGATCTTTTGAAGATTTCCGAAGCATTTACAACCCTGGATCCGGATGGCAACGGCGTTGATGATACTTACGGCCTGGCTGTCACCAAGGACCTGTACAGCGGGTGCATGGCGCTGGAGGGCTTTTTTGCCGGGTATAACGCTTATCCGAATTTCTGGATGGAGGACAGCTCGGGAAAGCTGGCTTACGGCAGCGTTCAGCCAGAAATAAAGACCGCGCTGCAGGCTTTGGCCGGCATGTATAAGGCCGGACAAATCGACAGGGAATTCAGCGTCAAGGACGGCGGCAAAGTAGCCGAAACCATAGCTGCAGGTAAAATTGGCATCGATTTTGGGGAGCAGTGGAATCCCATGTATCCCCTGATTAGTGATTTTAATAATAATAATGAAGCCGATTGGACAGGATACACTATCCCTTCCCTTGACGGAGAAAGCCTGAAGGTTCCCCTGAAATTCAGAACGAACCTGTATTTTGCGGTACGCAAGGGATTCGAGCATCCGGAGGCTGTGGTTAAGCTTGTTAACATGCATCTTGAGAAAAACTGGGGCGAAAACAATGAATTCGGCAAGTACTACATGCCAGCTGAAAACGGAAATGTGGGCGTTTGGAAATTTTCACCGGTTTCACCGTATCCGCCTTTTAAAAACCTGAATGCCTTTAATGAAATTGAAGCGGCAAGGAAGCTTAATGACATGTCCGTCCTAAAGGGTGAGGCAAAGGTTATTCAATCCAATATTGAAGCCTATGCTTCCGGAGATAAATCCCAATGGGGCTGGGAAAAAATTTATGGCGTAAACGGTGTCTTCGGGGTACTGAACCAGTATAAGGAAAAGAATCAGCTTATGGTAGAAAAATTTGTGGGAGCACCCACGGAGACCATGGTTGAGAGAATGGCCACCCTAGAAAAAATGGAAAAGGAAGTTTTCGTTAAAATCATTATGGGAGCCGCTTCAATAGATGATTTCGATAAGTTTGTAAGCGATTGGAATAAGCTTGGCGGAGCCGATATTACCTCTGAGATAAACGAGTGGTATGATTCCGTAAAATAAGACGTTTCCTATGAATCACCAGGAAGGAAAGGATAACAGCTATGGCGTCGTCCTTTCCTTCTGCATTAAATACGGGCCGGCAAGCATCTTTTCTCAGTATTAAGGAGGCATCCGCTTGAAAGTATCAAAGCTAAAAAAGGAATTTTCGCTGCACATGATGATCCTTCCGGGACTCATTCTGCTTTTAATATTCAGTTACCTGCCCATGGCAGGCATTGTCATTGCTTTTCAAAAATTTATACCGGCCAAGGGGCTGTTTGGTCCCCAGAAATGGATTGGATTAGATAATTTCGAATATGTCATGGCCTTGCCTAATTTTTTCAGTATTTTATGGAATACGGTGTCCATATCCCTTATGAAAATAATATTAGGCCTGTTTATTCCAATTATTTTTGCCATTTTGTTAAATGAAGTTAGAAATTCTGTCTTTAAAAGAAGTGTCCAAACCCTTATTTATCTGCCGCACTTTTTATCCTGGGTCGTCCTTGGAGGTATACTGATAGACATATTATCCCCCACGGACGGGATGGTCAACAAGCTTCTTGCATCAATGGGATTTGAGCCTGTTTTCTTTCTGGGTGACAACAAATGGTTTCCCGCTACCATGGTCCTGACTGAGACGTGGAAGGAGTTTGGATACGGAACCATTATCTACCTGGCAGCTATTACAGGGATCGATCCCAGCCTGTACGAGGCTGCTCATATTGACGGCGCAAACCGCTGGAAGCAAACCCGGCATATTACGCTTCCCGGTATGAAAATGGTAATGGTGCTGCTTATGGTCTTAAGCCTGGGCAATCTCCTGAATGCAGGCTTTGATCAGATCTTCAACCTATACAGTCCTGCGGTTTACCAAAGCGGCGATATTATCGACACGTTTGTTTACCGAATCGGCCTTTTGGACGCCCAGTTCGGTGTGGCTACGGCTGTGGGGCTTTTTAAGTCGGTGGTGTCGTTTGCCTTTATTTCCGTATCCTATTTCTTTGCTTATAAATTCGCCGACTACAGACTTTTTTAGGGGGGATTTCATTGTTGCGCAGGTTTACGAAAAATATCAGCGTATTCACTGTTTTTAATACACTTATTTTAGTTGCAGCCGCCTTAGTCTGCATTATACCTCTTATTCACATCGCTGCCATTTCCTTTAGCTCAAGCCCGGCAGCCGCAGCAGGAAAAGTGGTTCTTTGGCCGGTGGATTTTTCTTTGAACTCATACGCCTTTGTGGCTAAAAGAGCTGCCTTCTGGGAGTCCATGCTGATATCGGTGGAACGTATTGCCATTGGAGGCTTTTTAAACCTGGTGCTCACCGTTATGGTGGCTTACCCCCTTTCCAAGGAGACCAGGGAATTCCGTTCCAGAACCTTTTACGTCTGGGCTTTTTTTATAACCATGCTTTTCAGCGGGGGCATGATTCCGTGGTACATGGTTATAAAGCAGATGGGACTTATAGATAAAATTTGGGCCCTTGTTCTGCCGGGAGCCGTGCCGGTATTCAGCGTTATTATCCTTCTGAATTTTTTCAGAGAGGTACCTAAGGAGTTGAGTGAGGCAGCCTTTATGGATGGGGCAGGGCACTGGAAAACGCTATGGAAGATTTATGTGCCGGTTTCGACACCCGCGCTGGCCACCATACTTCTGTTTTCATTGGTAGGCCACTGGAACAGCTGGTTCGACGGCCTTATACTTATGAACAATCCTAAAAATTATCCCATGCAAAGCTATATTCAAACCATCGTTGTTCAGAGAAGCTACAGCAGTATGACCAGGGAAGAGATTCAATCCCTTGCGACGATATCGGATAAAACCCTGAGATCCTCCCAGATCTTCCTGGGCTCCCTGCCTATCATTTTGGTTTATCCCTTCCTTCAGAAATTTTTTGTAAAGGGTATTGTTTTGGGAGGTGTCAAAGGCTGAAGGGATGTATAATGAAAGAAATGCACCGAAAAGGCCAGGTTGCCCGGAAAGGAAGATGAAAAGATGGAAGTTCGCAACCCCATATTATGGACGGATTTACCGGATCCGGATGTGCTGCGTGTAGGGGATACCTATTATATGGTATCAACCACCATGTATGTGATGCCCGGAGGGCCGATTTTAAAATCCAAGGATCTATGTCACTGGGAAATAATAGCCTACATCTTTAATATTTTAGAGGATAATGAAATTTACAGGCTTGAGAATGGGAAAAATGCCTATGGGAAGGGTCAGTGGGCTACCAGCCTGAAATTTCATAACGGCAGGTATTACGCATGCTTTGTGGATAATGCCATGCAGCAGACCTACATTTACTATACTGATAATATAGAAAAAAGCGGCTGGGACCGGTATGTTCTGGAAGGCATTTACCATGATATGTCGCTATTATTTGATGAAGGCCGGGTCTATTTTATTTATAACGGCGGAGACATTAAGATTATTGAATTAAAGGAGGATTTGTCCGGCCTTAAGGCGGGAGGCGTTAACCGGCTTCTTTTCAGGACGCCGTCTGAAAACATAGGCTTGCGCTGCGAGGGCTGTAG